>NZ_JBTYMC010000077.1:0-26074 GCF_054880855.1 Streptomyces sp. S6
TGCTGGCCCTGGCCGCCGCGATCTGGCACAACTTCCAGACCGGCCAGGCGGTCAGCCGCTCACTGACCGCCTATGACCACTGACCGTATTTGGAAAGACTCGTCTAGTACCCCCACCCCCTCACGACGGCGTCCGCGCCGCCGCCAGCAGCCGTGTCACATCCTCCGCCCCGATGGTCAACGCGACCCCCACGGTCGCCAGAGTCTCCCGCTCGGCCGGTGTGTAGGGCCCGTCCGCGAGGGCGATCCGGGCCCCCTGGAGGAGGATCGACTCCCGCCCCACGGCGGCGAGATGGGGGGCCAGCGGGTCCAGCGCCTCGTGCAGCTCTATGGCCAGCCCCGGCCCGCAGGGCGTCCCGTAGGCCCGCCCGGTGTCCGCGGCGACCGCCTCCACGAGGGCGACGAGCTGCTCGCCGGTGCAGTCCTGGAACCCGGCGGCGCGCACGGCGGCGGTGGCGGTGTCCAGGGCTGTACGGGAGGACGTCCCGCCCGCGGAGAGGACCGCGAGGGCGACGGTGTGCACGGCGTCGCGGAGCATCGCGGAGAAGCGGGTGGTGGTGGGATGGTCGAGGACGTCGGTGGCGAAGTGCCGTCGGCAGGCGGCGCACTCGACGACGGGCCCGGTCTCACCCCGGGGTAGTACGGGTACCCCCAGGCACGTGAACCGGCGACGCCCGGTCAGCCGCTGGTAGTTGCGGTCGCCCCCGCACCCGGGACAGAAGAACTCCCCGTCCCCGACGGGCGTCCACGCCGTCCGCACACCCAGGATGCGGGCGACCCCGGTGGATCGGCTGTCTCGTCCCGGTCCTGGCAGCACGTCGCACCTCCGTCACCAGCGCGGCCCCATCGCCACGTCTGCGTGATGTTAGCCACACCAGGGAGGTCCAGTCAGCACCTTCGACGAGACCTTCTCGTGATCTGCACCCGGAGATGGCCGATATACGACGGGGCCCCGGCCGTCGTACCCGACAGCCGGGGCCCCTTGCACGGACGGGTGAGTCAGCGCGTCGCGCGGTTGACGGCGGAGATGACCGCCTTCAGGGAGGCGCGGGTCGTGTTCGCGTCGATGCCGATACCCCACAGCACCTTGTCACCGACGGCGCACTCGATGTACGAGGCGGCCTGCGCGGACGCGCCCTCGCTCATGGTGTGCTCCTGGTAGTCCAGCAGGCGCACATCGACGCCGATGCCCTCCAGCGCGTGGAAGAAGGCCGAGATCGGACCGTTGCCGCTGCCGACGAGCGTCACCTCGGCGCCGTCCACCTCGGCCTCGACGGTCAGCGTGTCGATGCCGTCCTTGTCGGTCGTCGACTGCCCCGCGCGCAGCTGCATCCGCCCCCAGGGGTTCTCGGGGTTGGGCAGGTACTCGTCCCGGAAGACGGACCAGATGTCGGAGCCGGTGACCTCGCCGCCCTCGGCGTCGGTCTTCGCCTGGATCAGCTTGGAGAACTCGATCTGCATCCGGCGCGGCAGGTCCAGCTTGTGGTCGTTCTTCAGGACGTAGGCGATCCCGCCCTTGCCGGACTGCGAGTTGACGCGGATGACGGCCTCGTAGGAGCGGCCGACGTCCTTCGGGTCGATGGGCAGGTACGGGACGGCCCACTCGATGTCGTCGACGGTGACCCCGCGAGCGGCGGCGTCCGCCTCCATCGCGTCGAAGCCCTTCTTGATGGCGTCCTGGTGGGAGCCGGAGAAGGAGGTGTAGACCAGGTCGCCCACGTACGGGTGGCGCGGGTGGACCTCCATCTGGTTGCAGTACTCCCACGTACGACGGATCTCGTCGATGTCGGAGAAGTCGATCTGCGGGTCGACGCCCTGGGAGAAGAGGTTCATGCCCAGGGTGACCAGGTCGACGTTGCCGGTGCGCTCGCCCTGCCCGAACAGGCAGCCCTCGACGCGGTCGGCGCCGGCCATCAGCGCCAGTTCGGCCGCCGCGACGGCCGTCCCCCGGTCGTTGTGCGGGTGGATCGACAGGACGACGTGCTCGCGGCGGGAGAGCTTGCGGCCCATCCACTCGAAGCGGTCGGCGTGCGTGGAGGGGGTCGAACGCTCCACGGTGGCAGGCAGGTTGAGGATGATCTCGCGGCCGGGTCCGGGCTGCCAGACGTCCATGACCGCCTCGCAGACCTCCAGCGCGAAGTCCAGTTCGGTGTCGGTGAAGATCTCCGGGGAGTACTGGTACCCGAACTCGGTCTCGGGGCCCAGCAGTTTCTCGGCGTACTCCATCACCAGGCGGGTGCCGTCCACGGCGATCTGCTTGATGTCGTCCTTGGAACCGCGGAAGACGACCCGGCGGAAGACGGGCGCTGTCGCGTTGTACAGGTGGACGGTCGCGCGCCGCGCGCCCTTCAGGGACTCGACGGTCCGCTCGATCAGGTCCTCGCGGGCCTGGGTCAGTACGGAGATCGTCACGTCGTCCGGGATCGCGCCCTCTTCCTCGATGATCGAGCGCACGAAGTCGAAGTCGGTCTGGCCGGAGGCGGGGAAGCCGACCTCGATCTCCTTGTAGCCCATCTTGACCAGCTGGTCGAACATCCGGCGCTTGCGCTCGGGCGACATCGGGTCGATCAGGGCCTGGTTGCCGTCACGCAGGTCGGTGGAGAGCCAGCGGGGGGCGGTGGTGATCCGCTTCTCGGGCCAGGTGCGGTCGGGGATGTCGACCTGGTCGTACTGCCCGTACTTGTGGATCGGCATCTGGCTGGGCTGCTGGCGGTTCGCCATGGGGCTTCAGGCTCCTCAAGGGGGTCCGGATGACCGGCCGACACGCAACGCCAAAGCTCCGCGGGGAGGGAGTCGGCCTTCTTTACAGGCCCTCGCCGCGGCAGCTAAGGAGAAGCAGCCCGAAACGCATAGTGCTCCGCACTCTAGCGGAGGTGCCGGCGGGGCGCGGCTCCGTCCCAGTATGCGGGACCGGTGGGACGAACGGGGCGAAACGTGCGCCGTACCACACAACGGCGTGGATCACGTCCCTATGTCGGGGTATTTCACCAATCATGGTCGCGGGTAGTGACAGAGGCGTGACTCAGTGCCAAGGTGCCGCACATGACTCACCACGGGGGCTCCGAGCCCGTTTTCTGCACCATCATCCCGCCCCACGTCCTGGACCACCTGGCCCAAAGCGACGACCCGACCCGCTTCGAACCCGCCCGCCGCACCCTGGAGCGCGACGCCCTCCAGCGCACCCGCCGCCGCATCACCACCGTGCGCGGCCTCACCGCCGCCGCGCCCGCCGCCGGCACCGGCAAGCCGCAGCGCACGATCTACGACGCCGAGCACGGGACGACCCTGCCCGGCACCAAGGTCCACAGCGAGGACGACGGCCCCTCCAAGGACGCCACCGTCAACCGCGCGAACGCCGGTCTCGGCGCGACGTTCGAGCTGTACCTCAACGTGTACGGCCGGGACTCCATCGACGGCAGCGGCCTCCCTCTCGACGCGACCGTGCACTACGACCAGGACTACGACAACGCGTTCTGGGACGGCCGGCAGATGGTGTTCGGGGACGGCGACGGCCAGTTGTTCCTCGACTTCACCATCCCGGTCGACGTCATCGGCCACGAGCTGACCCACGGCGTCACCCAGTACACCGCCAACCTGGAGTACTACGGGCAGTCGGGGGCGCTCAACGAGTCGGTGTCGGACGTCTTCGGCTCCCTCATCAAGCAGTACGCCCTCGGCCAGTCCGCCGCCGACGCCGACTGGCTGATCGGCGCCGGCCTCCTCGGCCCCGCGATCGACCACGGCACGGCCCTGCGCTCGATGAAGGCCCCGGGCACCGCGTACGACGACGACGTCCTCGGCAAGGACCCGCAGCCCGGCCACATGGACCACTACGTGAAGACGAGCCGGGACAACGGCGGCGTCCACATCAACTCCGGTATCCCCAACCACGCGTTCTACCTCCTCGCGGCCAAACTCGGCGGCAACGCCTGGGACAAGGCCGGGCAGGTCTGGTACGACGTGCTGACCGGGGGCGAGTTGGAGACCGACGCACGCTTCGCGGACTTCGCGAAGCTCACGGTCGCGGCGGCCAAGGCCCGCTACGGCGAGGGCGAGGTCGAGAAGGCCGTCGCCGAGGCCTGGCAGCAGGTCGGGGTGCCCACCGGCTGAGTTCTGTACTAGACAGGACCCATGCGTATTCAGGTACGGCGCACAGGCGGGTTCGCCGGCATCGAACGGCAGGCCTGCCTCGACACCACCGGCCGCCCCGACGCGGCGGAGTGGCAGGCCCTCGCCCGGCAGGCACTCACCGGGACCGCCACCACACGCCCGGCGGGTGTCCCGGACGGGTTCGACTACGAGATCACCGTGGACGGGAAGACCGTGTACGCGGCCGACCCCCAGCTCACGGAGGAGCAACGGACGCTGGTCTCACGGGTGTTGAAGGAGGGAGCCTGAACAGCCGTCCACCACTGGGGCGTTGAACAGGGAAGACGCCAAGGACGTTGACTTCGCTACCCGTCGGTACGGATGATCCGCGCATGGCGATTGACGCGGGTCATCCGATTCCCCAGTTCCCGGCGGACTTCCTCTGGGGTGTGTCGACCTCGGCGCACCAGATCGAGGGGGCCGCCGGGCGCGGGCCGTCGGTGTGGGACGAGTTCTCCGGGCGGCCCGGGAACGTGAAGGACGGTTCGACGGCCGAGGTCGCCTGCGATCACGTGCACCGCTACCGGGAGGACGTGGCCCTCCTCGCGGGGCTCGGCGTCGACGCGTACCGCTTCTCGGTGTCCTGGCCGCGCGCGCAGTCCCCCGGGGGGCTGGACTTCTACGACCGGCTGGTGGACGAGCTCCTCGCGGCCGGAATCCGCCCGGTCCCCACCCTCTTCCACTGGGACCTCCCCGTCGGCCTGGACTGGCTGGAGCGCGACACGGCGTCCCGGCTCGCGGAGCACGCCGCCGCGGTCGCCGCCCGGCTCGGTGACCGCGTGACGAAGTGGATCACCCTCAACGAGCCCGCGGAACACACCCTGCTCGGCCACGCGCTCGGCACGCACGCCCCCGGCCGGCAGCTCCTCTTCGACGCCCTCCCCGTCGCCCACCACCTCCTGCTGGCCCACGGCCTCACCGTCCAGGCCCTGCGCGCGGCCGGCGCCACGGACGTCGCGATCACCAACTCCCACGGCCCGGTCTGGCCGGCGTCCCAGGAACAGGCCGATGTCGAGGCGGCGGCCTTCTACGACACACTCCTCAACCGCCTCTTCGTGGAGCCGGTCCTGCTGGGCGAATACCCGGACGGGCTGGGCGAGTTGATGCCGGGCGACGTCGCGTCCGACCTGAAGACGATCGCCGAGCCCCTCGACTGGTACGGGGTCAACTACTACTCCCCCACCCGCGTCGGCGCCCCCCAGGGCGCGGAGATCACCTTCGGCGGCGTCTCCATGCCGGCCGAACTCCCCTTCTCCGTCCGGGAGATCGAGGGCGTCCCGACGACCGACTTCGGCTGGCCCGTCGTCCCCGAGGGCCTCACGGAACTCCTGACGACATTCAACTCCCGGTACGGGGACCGGCTCCCGCCCGTCGTCATCACGGAGAACGGCTGCTCCTACGAGGGCCTCGACGACCAGTCCCGCATCGCGTACCACGCCACCCACATCCAGGCCCTCCACCAGGCCCTGGCAGCGGGCGTCGACGTCCGCGGCTACTTCGTCTGGTCCCTCCTCGACAACTTCGAGTGGGCCGAGGGGTACGCGCGGCGCTTCGGCCTCGTCCACGTGGACTACGCGACGCAGAGGCGGACACCGAAGGCGTCGTACGGGTGGTACCGGGAGGTGCTGCGGGCCCAGCGCTGAAGTGCGGCGTGCCGGTGGAGGAACCTGAGCAGGGCACCGGTTCGTTCGGTGCGGCATGAGGGAGCCTTGGGAAGCTCTGCCGTAGCCGGCAACTGTGCCCTTCCAGGTCGAGCAGAGGCCTGACCTCGGCGTCGGCATGGTCCAGGGTTCCGTCCGGGCGCCCCGTAGTGCGTGCACACCGTGTCCGGTGTCGGCGCTGGTCTCGATGGTCTCCATGTCCGCCGACGAGTCGAGAACGCCGTACGTCGAGTACGGCCAGGTGCTCCTCGGTCCGTCTCGCCCGCCCTCCGTCGGCCGCCACCACCAGCGCAACCGCGGCATGCCGGTTCCGAGGCCGGTGTCCATTCCCGTCGGCGACCTGAGCAGTGCGGTCTTGTCGTGGTCCACGTGACCGGCGGTGTCGATCACTCTCATGCGGGCTCCGCCAGTCTCAGGATGTCCGCGTGCCGTGCCCGCACGACAGCCTCCGCCAACATGTCGTCGTGCTCCGGAGGAAGACAGCGCAGGTCCAGCAGACAGTGCCCATGTCCGGCCCAGCCGGGCAGCCGGACGTTCGGGGCTCCGCCGCCGATGCCGTCACTGGCCACCGTGTCCGCGCTCGGCACGGGTGCGCAGCGACTCCGGGTCCGCGTGCAGGGCAGCCGGCGTGAGCTTGTCCACGCGCGGGCCCAGGCGAGGGGGGAGTGCGCAAGGCGTCGACGACCACGCGGGTGCCGAGCAGGAGTCCTGGCTGCGGGCCGCCCAGCAGTCCGCCGCCGGCGGTGACCAGGTCCGCTCCCTGTGCGAGCCGGTCATCGGCGTGGGGCTCTTCCGGGAGAGCAGGCTCGTGGGCGAGCGGCCCCGAACCGATGTATCAGCCTGCGAGGTACTCGACGTCAAGACTGTCGGAATGTCCGGGCCAGGAAAGAGAAAATTTCCAGCATCCCGGCTTCGGCATGTCGACGAGAGAAGGGCCGGGCCCTCCGGAAATCGAGCGAGTCACGACTTCCTTCGTTCCGGCGAGACTGGCTTTGATGATCAGTTTGCGATCAGGTCCCATACCGGCGGAATCCTCGGAGTCTTTCGCGACCCAGAGAATCTTGTTCTCCCGCCCCTTGGCGGCCGGCGCGTGATATGGGTAGCCGAAAAGCACGGCGACGATCTCGCCCTTGTCCCCGACCATGTGACGCTGAGGTCCGTCCTGCTCGAATTCCTTGCGCGCCCATGAAGGGAGAGAGCCTTGCTCCACCATGGGCCGGCAGCGGCCGTCCGTCTCCGACCTGGCTGCGGTACGAGTCGATTCCGTCGCCTTCGTATTGCCCGGACTGTGCCCGGATCCGCTGCACCCTGTTGCCGTGAGCGTCATCCCGACCACACAAGCCAGCAGCGCAATGGGCATGGCAGAACCGTCCGAGCAACGCGCGACCAGTCGGCTCAAGCGAACAGACATCCCGGCTCCGATGCGATGCGGGACCGCTCACCGGGCACAGCTCAGCGAGTCGGGTTGAGTTGAGTTGAGTTGAGCAGCCAATGACAAGTGGCGACTATTCCATGATTTCCGGAAAGCAGAAACTCGCTAACCAGCCAGGCCCACAGTCACCCCACGAGCACCGATGCCCCGGTCGCCGGCGCCTTCCGGAAAAGCGGCCGCCTCACAAAGGCCGGAGGCGAAACAACTGGCCCAGCCGTCTCGAACAGGGCAGTTCGCCACCCCTCACGCCGCAGCAGCCAGAGCGGCACGGGAGGCCCTGATCGTTCCGGCGCGCGCGATCTCCGGATGGCCGAAAACGACCCTTCGGAGGGTAATGATTTCCCCAAACCCTCCGATGTTCCAGCCTTCGTGCAGCACCTGAGGTAGGCACGCACCGCATGCCGACCGACCGGCCGAGACCGGGCCTGCGGACCGCAGCACCTCGACGACCGGCCCCGGTGAAGGGCCGCCCCTCCGACCGGTCAGAACCCCAGCTTCCGCAACTGCTTCGGATCCCGCTGCCAGTCCTTCGCGACCTTGACGTGCAGGTCCAGGAAGACCGGCGTCCCCAGAAGCGCCTCGATCTGCTTGCGGGACTTGATGCCGACGTCCTTCAGGCGGCGCCCCTGGGGGCCGATGATGATCCCCTTCTGGCTGGAGCGCTCGATGTAGATGTTCGCGTGGATGTCGAGGAGCGGCTTGTCGGCGGGGCGGTCCTCGCGGGGGAGCATCTCCTCGACGACGACGGCGATGGAGTGCGGCAGCTCGTCGCGGACCCCCTCCAGCGCGGCCTCGCGGATCAGCTCGGCGACCATGACCTGCTCGGGCTCGTCCGTCAGGTCGCCCTCGGGGTACAGCGGCGGGCTCTCGGGCAGCATCGGCGCGAGGAGGTCGGCCAGCAGCTCGACCTGCTTGCCCGCGACCGCCGACACCGGCACGATCTGCGCCCACTCGATGCCCAGCTCCCGCCCGAGCTGGTCGATGGCGATGAGCTGCTCGGCGAGGGTCTTGGAGTCGACGAGGTCGGTCTTCGTGACGACGGCGACCTTCGGCGTCCGCTTGATCCCGGCCAGCTCCTTGGCGATGAACCGGTCACCCGGCCCGAGCTTCTCGTTCGCCGGGAGGCAGAACCCGATGACGTCGACCTCGGCCCACGTCGTGCGCACCACGTCGTTCAGCCGCTCGCCCAGCAGCGTGCGGGGTTTGTGCAGGCCAGGGGTGTCGACGAGGATCAGCTGCGCGTCGTCGCGGTGGACGATGCCGCGGACCGTGTGCCGGGTCGTCTGCGGACGATTGGAGGTGATCGCCACCTTCTTGCCGACGAGAGCGTTCGTGAGGGTGGACTTGCCCGCGTTGGGACGCCCCACGAAGCACGCGAAGCCCGCGCGGTGGGCGGCGCCCGACTTCTCGGACGGCGAGGATGACTGGTTACGAACGCTCATGGCGCCCATTGTCCCCGAACTCAGTCAGTTATCCGAACGGCCACCTGAGGAGTGAGCTTCCGGAAACCCACACGCAATGAAACGTCTCGGTAACACATCCGTACGCGACCGGAAATCAGCGCCGGTGACCCTCTGACGAGCCCCGACCCCGTTGGAGACCCTCGTGCCCCTCGCCGCCGCGCAGGTGAACACCGGCGACACCGCCTGGCTGCTCGCCGCGACCGCCCTCGTCCTGCTGATGACCCCGGGCCTGGCCCTCTTCTACGGCGGCATGGTCCGCACGAAGAGCGTCCTCAACATGCTCATGATGAGTTTCGTGTCGATCGCCCTGGTGACGGTCGTCTGGCTGATCGCCGGCTATTCCCTGGTCTTCGACGACGACGCCGGCGCCGGCCTGATCGGCGGGCTCGCGCACGCCGGGATGGCCGGGATCACCCCGGACAGCGTCCAGGGCACCGTCCCGACCCTCCTGTTCGCCACCTTCCAGCTGACCTTCGCGATCATCACGGCCGCCCTGGTCAGCGGGGCGATCGCGGACCGGGCGAAGTTCGGGGCGTGGCTGGTCTTCGTCCCCCTGTGGACGCTCCTCGTATACGTTCCGGTCGCGCACTGGGTGTGGGGGCCCGGCGGCTGGATCCTGGAGAAGCTCGGGGCGCTGGATTTCGCGGGCGGACTGCCGGTGGAGATCACGTCGGGGGCGTCCGGCCTGGCCCTGGCGATCGTGCTCGGACCACGTCTGGGGTTCAAGAAGGACGCCATGCGGCCCCACAACCTCCCCATGGTCATCCTCGGCGCCGGTCTCCTCTGGTTCGGCTGGTTCGGATTCAACGCGGGGTCCGCGCTCGGCGCGAACGGGCTGGCCGCCGCCGCGTTCCTCAACACCATGGCCGCCGGCTGCACCGGCCTGCTGGGCTGGCTCTTCGTCGAGCAGAAGCGCGACGGCCACCCGACGACGCTGGGCGCGGCGTCCGGCGCGGTCGCCGGGCTCGTCGCGATCACCCCGTCCTGCGGGTCCGTCTCCCTGCTGGGCGCGCTGGTCATCGGGCTCGCCGCCGGGGTCGTCTGCTCGTACGCCGTGAGCTGGAAGTTCAAGCTCAACTACGACGACTCGCTGGACGTCGTCGGCGTGCACCTCGTCGGCGGGGTGATCGGCACACTGCTGATCGGGGTCTTCGCTGTCGAGAGCATGACTGGCTCCACGGAGGGACTGGTCTACGGCGGCGGAGTGACCCAGCTCGGGAAGCAGGCCCTGGCGATCGTGGTGGTCGCCGGCTACGCCTTCGGTATGACGTACGGCGTCGGCAAGGTGATCGACAAGGTCATGGGGTTCCGGGCCGACGAGGACCACGAGTACACCGGTCTGGACCTTACGGTGCACGCCGAGACCGCATACGATCACGGCGTCCTGGGGCACGGCTCCCCCGTCTCCCACTCCACCCAGAAGGTGACGCCGCCCGCATGAAGCTCATCACCGCGATCGTCAAGCCGTACCGCCTCGACGCGGTCAAAACGGCCCTCCAGGAACTCGGCATCCACGGGCTGACCGTGACCGAGGCGAGCGGCTACGGCCGCCAGCGCGGTCACACCGAGGTCTACCGGGGCGCCGAGTACCAGATCGACCTCGTCCCCAAGGTCCGCATCGAGCTGGTCGTCGAGGACGCGGATGCCGAACCGGCGATGGAGGCGATCGTGAAGGCGGCGCGGACGGGGAAGATCGGGGACGGGAAGGTGTGGGCGGTGCCGGTGGAGACGGTGGTGAGGGTGCGGACGGGCGAACGGGGCCCGGACGCGCTGTAGCTGCCAACGCCGGTTGCGGTTTGGGTTTTGGTCTTTCAGGGGCGCGGGGCTGTATCAATTTGCGGCTCCGCTGTGGCTGGTCTCGCAGTTCCCCGCGCCCCTGGGGAGTTGCCCTGACGCCGTTTGAGCAGCAGCCACACACCCGCACCAACCCCTAGTACCCCTACCCCCACCGGCAACCACGGCACCGCCAAATACGACGCACCAGCCCCCTCCTCGGTCCCCCGCGCCCGCGCGGTCAGCGTCACCTGCCCCCGGTCCAGCTGCGGAGCAGCACCCCAACGCTCGGTCAGCCGAACCTTCTGCCCCGGCAGCAACTGAGCGGGCACCTTGGTCAGTTCGCGGTCCAGCAGCGTACGTCCGAACAATCCCGTCGCCGTCATCCGCACCCGGGGATCCAGCGTCACGTTGCCGGTGTTGTGCAGGGTGTAGGAGACGGTCGCCGTACTGTCCCCGAACCCTGGTACCAGGGGACGATCCTGAGAGATCCGGACGTCCTCCACCGCCACCGCCGGCAGCGACGGCCCCGTGACCTGCAAGTACACCCGCGCGCCAACAGCCCGCTGCACCCCCAGCGCGACGCCTCCCCCGCCCTTCTCCACCTCCTCGTCCAACGCCACGATCGCCCCGGGATGATCCCCCGGCTCGGCCCCCGCCGGCACGGCGATCGTGAACGGCACGGTCACGGTCCCCCGCGCCGGTACGGTCACCGCCTTCTCGGGCAGCTCGGCCCACGCCCCGACCCCCGTCATCTTCTCGTCGGCCGACTTCACGGCGAAGCCACCGTCGCGGGCGGTGTTGTACGCGTCGGCCGCGTAGAGCCGGAACGTCATGGGCCGGTCGGTCTTGTTGGCGACGACGACGCTGTCGCGGACGGCGTGCCCGGGGTCGGCGGAGACGTAGAAGTACGGCCGCGCGGAGACGGCCGTGGCGGCGGGGTAGACGGACCAACTCCCGTTGTCGGCGGCCCGAGCCGGGGCCGGCGAGCAGAGCAGCAGGAGGAGAAACAGCGGGACCAGGCCGTACAACTTCCGCATAGGGCGAACTCCCCTGGGACGAAGGGCTGTTGGACGGCCGGGCGGATGCGGACCAGCGGAGTGGGCGCCCAACCGTCGGAGACCTCAGGTCAGCGTGAGGGTGAGGACGCCCGCATAGCTGCCCGGAGGCGTGAACGCCGGTACGTCGAGAGAGAGTCCGGCACCCGCCGTGAACTCACCGCCGGTCGCCGCCGCGTCGGGCGTGGACGCGAGGGTCGCCCCCGCACTGCCGACGGCACCCGCGCTGCCCGCCTGGCAGGTGCTCGGCGAGCCCGCCTTGGTCGTGCAGGTCGGTGTCCAACTCAGCTTGCCCGCAGGGATCTTGGCACCCGGCCCGGTGAAGTCGGTGACCTTCCCCGTCAGCGACCAGCCCGCGGGCCCGCCGCGGAAGTCCTTGACGGTGACGGCCTGGAGCGCGCCGGTGGACGCGTTGCCGCTGCCGAAGTCGACGGCGGAGAGCGCGACGGAGTCACCGGCCTGGGACATGGAGAGCGTCCCGCCCTTGACGGTCGTCGTCACCTTCTGGCTGCCCGGCGGTACGGGCACGTCGTTGACGACGACGTAGGCGGCCGGCCCGGCCCCCTTGCTGTCGCTCCACGCGCTGCCCTCGTAGGCGACGATCCCGGTGGTGGCGAGGTCCTTGACGGTGAGCGAACCGCTGATGGAACCAACGGAGTTGGCGGTGACAGTAGCCGTGTCCTGCGTCTGGTTGATCCCCGCGCGCCCGGCCAGCGTGACGCTCGCGCCCGGCGTGAAGTTGCTGCCACTGACGGTGACGGCGACGCCCGGCGCCCCCGACGCCGAACCCAGGCTGATCGTCCGGGTGTTGGCGGGCGGGTTGGCGGTCGCGGTGACCGTCTCCGAGGCCGGTGCGGGCGGGTTGGTGACGGTGCAGGGCGTGTCCAGCTCCAGGATGTAGCTGGTGTGGATGTTGTAGTCACCGGGCGAGAGGGTGATCGCGCCGGGCGCGGTCACGGTGAACGACCCGGTCATGGAGAACGACGGGAAGGGTGCCCGGCCGGGCACCGGGTCGTTCTTCTTGGGCCCGGCGACCGTGACGCTCCCGGTCTGGGCACCGCCGAGGGTGACCTTCCCGGTCGGGGTCATGATGTCGGCCGGCAGGGCGAGGTCGGTGGGGTTCCCGGCCGCCGGGGTGACGACCGTGTAGGTGATGTTGACGGTGTCGCCGACCTTGGGCGCGGTGTTGTCGGCGGTGATCTTCGCGGTGGTGGTGCCGTCGATCGGCGGGAGTCCGGCGACGGGCGGCGGGACGCAGTGCGTCGGGAAGCTGACGTTCGTCGCGGCCGACGCCGGCCAGGCGAGCGCCCCGCCCGCGCCGACCACGAGGACGGCCGTCCCGAGCAGCGAGACCAGACGCCGTCTTCGAGTGGGTGTGGAACCCATGGGTGCCCCCTCCTTCTGTTGGGGTGAAGGCGCAGCGGCTCTTTCTGCGCCGACAGGGGGCATTGACGTGGAGGAGCGCGAAGAAGTCAATGGACTCGGCCGACAAAGCTGACGGACAGTCAGTTCAATGTCTGACTGACCGTCAACTCGCTTTGCTGCCGCAGAGATACCGCCGGTTGCTCAGTCGAAGACGAACGCCGGCTGCTGTGCGGCGTTCGCCGTACAGGTGACGGTGATGCCGAAGACGACCATCGACAGGCCGCCGTTGAAGATGTCCAGCGTGTCGCCGGGGGCGACGGTGCCGTTCAGCGGGCCCACGGTGATCGGGTCGTTGACGGCCATCGCCGGGTTCGCCGTACCCGTGAAGACCCGGTTCGGGCCCGCTGAATTCACCATCGTGAGCGTGGAGTTGATGCTGTTGGCGGAGAGCGGGAGCGGCGCCTTGACCGCCGTGGTGGAGAGCGTGAGGGTGGCGGCGGTCCCGGTCTGGGTCGCCGTCAGGGTCGCCGCACCGCCGCCGAAGAAGCCGCAGTTGGCGGTGAACGTGGCCGTCGTCGGGGTGACGGCGGCGGCAGTGGGGGCGAGCGCGAGCCCGGTGACCGCGAGGGCCCCGGCCAGCAGTGCCGCACCTGATCCGATTCGCTTGCCTCTCATGGGGTTGCCGGCTCCTTCCCGGAGTCTGGGGAGGACGGACGGCCGACCGGGGCAGGAGGGTGCGGACTGCGGCCCCGGCGCGGAGAACTGACGGTCCGTCGGAATCAACGGCTCCATTGATGCGTGAGAGGCGAACGAGAGCAAGGCCCCTTTTCAGCCAACGGCGATCGTCTCCCGTACCGTCCCGTCCGGCCCCGCCACCAACACGGGCGTCCCCACACCCCCGAGGTCCCGCACGGCGGCCAGATCCTCCGCCGCCACCCCCTCCCCCGCCGTCACGACAGCCGCCGCCTCCAACGCCCCCGCCCCCGACGCCACCGCCATCGCCACCGCCGTCCGCAGCGCACTCAGCTTCAACGACGGCAACTCCACCGTCCCCGCCACATACGTACGCCCCGTCTCGTCCCGCACGGCGGCCCCCTCCAAAACCCCGTTACGGGCCCGCGCGGAACGAGCCAGGGTGACGATCTTGCGGTCCTCGGGGTCGAGGGCGGTGGTGTCGGTCATGGTGAGAGCATACGGAAGGGGGCGGGGGACAGCGGGGGCGAGGCCCTCCGGGGGTTCAGGGGCCGGCCGGACCGAGGTCGCCCTCCAGTCGGATTGCTCGGCCGGACCAGCCTCAGCAAGGGCTCCCTGTGAGCCCGGGGATCATGGCGGGATCGCAAGGGTGGGCGATGGTCACACCGCCCCTCGCGCCTCCCCACGCCCGCCCCGCCGACCCCCTACGCCCGGTCCAACCGCAACCGCTCCGCCCTCGGCAACCCCGCCACGACGAGGTCGTACGAGTCCTCCACCAGCTCCCGTACCACCCGCCCCGGCAACTCCCCGTCGACCACGACCGTGTTCCAGTGCCGCTTGTTCATGTGATACCCGGGAGTGATGAGACCTGGGTGGTCGGTCCGCAGGCGTACGGCGTCCTCGGGGTCGCACTTGAGGTTGACCTTCAGCGGTTCCGCGTCGATCCAGGTCAGCGCGAACATCTTGCCGCAGACCTTGAAGACGGTGACCTCGGGTGAGAACGGGAAGTCCTCGACGGCCGCGTTGAAGGACAGGCACAGCGCACGCAGCTCCTGCGGGGTCACGCGGTCTCCTTCTCGGGGTCGTCCCCTACGGGCTCCACCAGCACCGTCACGATCTTGTTCCGGCGCCCGGCGGCGGCCTCGGCGGTCAGCCGCAACGTCCGGTCGTCCGGCAGGCGTACGACGCTGGAGGCACCCGCGATGGGCACCCGGCCGAGCGCCTTCGCAAGGAGTCCTCCGACCGTCTCGACGTCCTCGTCGTCGTACTCCTCCAGCCCGTACAGCTCCCCGAGATCGGTGATGTCGAGGCGCGCGGTGACCCGGAAACGGTCGTCACCCAGCTCCTCCACAGGGGGGAGTTCACGGTCGTACTCGTCGGTGATCTCGCCGACGATCTCCTCCAGGATGTCCTCGATGGTGACGATCCCGGCCGTGCCACCGTACTCGTCGATGACGACGGCGACGTGGTTGCGGTCCTGCTGCATCTCCCGCAACAGGTCACCCGCGTTCTTCGTGTCGGGCACGAAGGCCGCGGGCCGCATCGCCGTCGAGACGAGGTCGGACTCGGTCTCGCGGCTGATGTGCGTCTTACGGACGAGGTCCTTGAGGTAGACGATGCCGACGATGTCGTCCTCGCTCTCCCCCGTGACCGGTATCCGGGAGAACCCCGACCTCAGAGCCAGGGTCAGCGCCTGACGGATCGTCTTGTACCTCTCAATGACTACGAGGTCCGTCCTGGGGACCATGACCTCGCGGACGAGGGTGTCGCCCAGCTCGAAGACGGAGTGCACCATCCGGCGCTCCTCGTCCTCGATGAGGGACTCCTTCTCCGCGAGGTCGACCAGCGCGCGCAGCTCCGCCTCGGAGGCGAACGGGCCGCGCCGGAAACCCTTGCCCGGGGTGAGGGCGTTGCCGATGAGGATCAGCAGGTTCGGAATCGGGCCCATGATCCTGGCCAGCGGCAGCAGGACGTACGCCGCCGCCGTGGCCGTGTTCAGCGGGTGCTGGCGGCCGATCGTGCGCGGCGAGACACCGACGGCGACGTACGAGACGAGGACCATCACGCCGAGCGCGGTCAGCAGCGCCGCCCAGGTCTCGTCGAACTCCTGGAGGCAGGCGTACGTGACGAGCGTCGCGGCGGCCATCTCGCAGGCCACCCGGACCAGCAGCGCGACGTTCAGATAGCGCGTCGGGTCGGCGGCGATCTGCGCGAGCTTCGCGCCGCCGCGCCGGCCCGACTTGACGGCCTCCTCGGCCCGGAAACTGGACACCCGCGCGAGGCCCGCCTCCGCACAGGCGGCGAGCCAGGCGACGACGACCAGCGCGACGGCACCCGCGACGAACTGGCCGCTCATGACACGGTCGGCGCCGGGGAGGGGCCGGTGATGCCCTTCTCCGACCGCCAGCCGTCCACGATCGCCGCCTGGAGACCGAACATCTCGGCCTTCTCGTCCGGCTCCTCGTGGTCGTACCCGAGGAGGTGCAGCACGCCGTGGACGGTGAGCAGTTGGAGCTCCTCGTCCATGGAGTGCCGCGTCGGCGCCTCGTCGCCCTGCTTCTTCGCGACCTCCGGGCACAGCACGATGTCCCCGAGCAGCCCCTGCGGGGGCTCCTCGTCGTCCTTGCTCGGCGGGCGCAGTTCGTCCATCGGGAACGACATGACGTCCGTCGGCCCCGGCAGATCCATCCACTGGATGTGCAACTGCTCCATCGCGTCGGCGTCCACGACGATCACCGACAGCTCGGACAGCGGGTGGATCCGCATCCGGGCCAGCGCGTAGCGGGCGATGTCGAGGATCGCCTGCTCGTCGACCTCGGTTCCGGACTCGTTGTTGACGTCGATCGACATGGCGCTGGTTTCGCTACTTCCGCTTGGGCCGGCCGCCCTTGTGGCCGCCGTTCTCCGTACCGTTCTCGCTGTCGTACTTCTCGTACGCGTCGACGATACGGCCCACCAACTTATGTCTCACGACATCCTGCGACGACAACCGCGCGAAGTGCACGTCGTCGACCCCCTCCAGAATGTCCTGCACCTGCCGCAGCCCGCTCTTCGTCCCGCTCGGCAGGTCCACCTGCGTCACGTCCCCGGTAATGACGATCTTCGACTCGAACCCGAGCCGCGTCAGGAACATCTTCATCTGCTCGGGGGAGGTGTTCTGGGCCTCGTCGAGGATGATGAAGGCGTCGTTGAGCGTGTTGTGCGTCAGCAGGTAGTCCGTGGTGACGTAGAGGCTGTCTTCCGCCGCCACCTGGATGCAGACGGTCTCCTCCCGGCCCGCCGGTTCGATCGAGTCGATGAACCGCATCGGACGTCCGCCGCCACCGGCCGCGAGGTACTTGTCGCGCTTGCGGGCGAGGCGGAAGGGGTCGATGTCTTCGGGGAGGCGGATGTCGATGATGTGGGCGTCATGGCGGTGATCGACTTCCCGGCCCTTCGCAAGGCCCGGCTTCCGTCCCTCAGCCTGCCTGCGGCGGGTGTACGCGACCCCGCCGAGCGACTGGACGAGGGAGATCACGTCGTCCCGGAGCATGATCGACGTCGTCGAGTACTGGATACGGCAGGTCCGGTCCTTCTGCGTGACCGGACCACCGTCGGAGTCGAGCAACCCCTGAAGCACCGCGAGCCGCACCTCGGCCGAGTTGTACAGGTAGGCGTCCGGCACGAACTTGGTGTGCGAACGGGTGCGCAGGAGGTCGAGTTCACGCAGGACCCGCGTGACCGGGTTCTCCAGTGTGACGACGTCCCCGGGGGCCTTGATCCGGTTGAGGACGTAGTCGGGCCCGCTCTTGTGCCGTACCCGCACGCCGGGCAGCGCCGATTCCAGGGCGACGGCCAGTTCGGGGTCTTCCGTGGCGTACGAGGGCGTGGTGGAGCCGGTCAGGCAGCCGTCGCCCAGCAGGAGTCCCAGCGCGTAGGGGTCCATGGGGACCTCCTGCTCCGGGAAGCACACCGGCGCCGTGAGCATCGGCAGCTCGTACCGGCGGGCGTGGGCCCCGCGCAGGTTGCCGATCATCTCCTGGGTCTCCAGGACCCGCCACGGCTTGTCACGGCGCTTGTCGTCGCGCGTGCGGACGGTCCAGAGGTGCTCGCCGCAGGCCAGCGTCCAGGAGCCGTCCTGGGCGGTGACGCGGTAGACGTCCTTCTCGCCCTGCGGGTAGACGCCGAGGACGGGGGTCGGCTCGCCGTTGGAGCCGATGACCAGGTCACCGACCTCAAGGTCACCGATAGGGCGCCAACCATCCGGCGTCAGAACGTTCGTGAACCGCGGTTGCGCTCTGCCGCGCATATATGCCAGCGGCGCCACCTCGATCGTCCCCGCCGCCATCAGCCTCGGGATCGAGTCCGGGTCGAGCATGTCGTGGAGGGCGTCGTAGAGGGGGCGGAGGTAGGGGTCGATCTTCTCGTACAGGGTGCCCGGGAGGAAGCCGAGGCGTTCGCCGGCCTCGACCGCCGGGCGGGTCAGGATGATGCGGTTGACCTGCTTGGACTGGAGGGCCTGGACGGCTTTGGCCATGGCCAGGTAGGTCTTGCCGGTGCCGGCGGGGCCGATGCCGAAGACGATGGTGTGCTTGTCGATGGCGTCGACGTAGCGCTTCTGGTTGAGGGTCTTGGGGCGGATGGTGCGGCCGCGCGAGGACAGGATGTTCTGTGTGAGCACTTCGGCCGGGGTCTCCTGGCCGTCGCTGGTCCCGTTCTCACTCGCCCGCAGCATGGCGATCGAGCGTTCCACTGCGTCCTCCGTCATCGGCTGCCCGGTGCGGAGCACCAGCATCATCTCGTCGAACAGGCGCTGGATCAGGGCGACTTCCCTCGCGTCGCCGACCGCGCTGATCTCGTTGCCCCGGACATGGATGTCGGCCGCCGGGAAGGCCCTCTCGATCACGCGCAGGAGGGAGTCGCCGGAACCCAGCAAAGCCACCATCGGGTGCTGGGCGGGGACAGTGAACTGTGCTCTCGCCTTCCCCTGCGCGGGGGTCTGGGCTGTGGGTGTCTGCGTCATAATCCGGCCCGCAGGGCCTCTACGTCCTCCCGAACGCGTCTCGCCTGCCACAAGGGCGGCCTGGCGATTTCAAGACTACGCCCTGCCACTGACAACACCGAAGGGCTTTTCGTACGGTCACACGGCGCCCTTCGGGGGTGAAGCGTGCGCGTGCGCGGGTGCGATGTGTGACGGCCGTGGCGCGGCGGGCGCCGGAGCGGGGTGGCTGCCCGCCGTACAGTGCACCGGCGAGGGGGCGGTGTTGCGGCTGCCCCGCGCGCGGGGCTGAGGTTTCGCCCCGGAGTCCACCGAGTCGCCCCCGGCAGGCTGCCCCGCGCGCCGGAGCCTCGCTCACGCCGAGCGTCTGAACCCGATCGTCGGCACAGCCCTCCGCAGCGGCCACGGACGGACCGCGCCACCCGGCAGCAGCCCCGCGAGGAACGCGTACCGGCGGAGCGCCTCGGGGTCCTGGCCGTCGAGGGACTGCACGGTGCGCCACCAGGCGGCGATCTCGGCCCAGCCGGGGGCGGAGAGGGAGCCGCCGAACTCCTGGACGGAGAGGGCGGCGGTGAGGCCGGCGAAGGCGAGGCGGTCGGCGAGGGGCCAGCCGGCGAGGGTGCCGGTGACGAAGCCGGCGACGAAGACGTCCCCGGCGCCGGTGGGGTCGAGGGCCTCGACGGCGATGGCGGGGACCTCGGCGGTCTCGCCGGTCCGCCGGTCGACGGCGTACGCGCCCTGCGCGCCCAGCGTGACGACCGCGAGCGGGACGTGGTCGGTGAGGGCGTGGGCGGCCTCGCGGGGGCAGTCCGTGCGCGTGTACCGCATCGCCTCCTCCGCGTTCGGGAGGAACGCCTCGCAGTGCTCCAGGTCGGCGAGGCTCGCGAGGTCCCACGCGCCCGTGTCGTCCCACCCGACGTCGCCGAAGATGCGGGTGCCCTTCGAGGCGGCCTGCGCGATCCACGGTTCGCGTCTGCCGGGTGTGAGGGAGGCGACCGCCGCGCGCGCGGGCGGGGGGCAGTCGGGGCGGGGTTCCTCGGGGGGTGCGGCGTGGCCGTGGGAGACCATCGTGCGTTCGCCTTCGTACGCCATCGAGACGGTCACCGGGGAGTGCCAGCCGGGGACCGTGCGGGAGGGGGTGAGGTCGATGCCCTCGCCCTGTTCGAGGGCGTCCCAGCAGTACTCGCCGTAGTGGTCGTCGCCGAAGGCCGCCGCGAGGGACGTCCGCAGGTTGAGGCGGGCGAGGGCGGTGGCCATGTTGGCGACGCCGCCGGGGCTCGACCCCATGCCCCGGGCCCAGGACTCGGTGCCCCGCACGGGCGCGGACTCCAGGCCGGTGAAGATGATGTCCAGGAACACCGTCCCGGTCAGGTACACATCGCACGCCGGATCATCGACCCCCCGTACAGCGGCCAGCGGGTCCACCGGACACTGCCGGACCCCACGGCTCTTGCTCCTCGGTACGGTCTCTCCTGCCGACGCGTCGGACGGGCTCACGGTGCGCTCCCTGCGGGTGGTGCCGATCGGGCCAGTCTGCACCACCCCACTGACAACACGGTCCACAACAGGGCCCGCACCCCGCAATCCCACCCTCCACGCGCGCGTGGAGGGTCGAAAACTCACCAGCGCGGCACCGAAGGCGTCTCCCATCCCGGCTCGACCATCCGCATCGCGGCGGCGTCATCACGGTCACGGAGAGTGCCGTCGTCGTCGAGCCACCGCTGGTGCAGGAGGGCCAGCCGATCGGGGTCGAGGGTGACGCCGAGGCCGGGGGTGTCGGTGACCGTCACCCGGCCGGCGTCGAAGGCGACGCGTTCGGTGAGGACGTCCTCGGACTGCCAGGGGTAGTGGGAGTCGCAGGCGTGGTGGAGGTCGGGGACGGTGGCGGCGACGTGGGTCATGGCGGCGAGGGAGATGCCGAGGTGGGTGTTGGAGTGCATGGAGACGCCGACGCCGAACGTGGCGCAGATCGCGGCGAGTCGCTGGGTGTTGCGCAGGCCGCCCCAGTAGTGGTGGTCGGAGAGGACGACCTGGACGGCGCCCCGGCCGAACGCGTCCGGGATCTCGGCGAACGTCGTGACGCACATGTTCGTCGCGAGCGGCACGCCCGTCCGCGCGGCGACCTCGGCCATCGCGCCGGTGCCGAGCGCCGGGTCCTCCAGGTACTCCAGGACGTCACCGAGTTCCTCGGCGACCGTCAGCGACGTCTCCACGGACCACGCCCCGTTGGGGTCGAGCCGCAGCGGCTGTCCGGGGAACGCCTCGGCGAGCGCGCGGATCGCGGCGATCTCCTGCTCCGGCGGGAAGACACCGCCCTTGAGCTTGAACGACGTGAACCCGTACCGCTCGGTGAACTTCCGGGCCTGCTCGACGATCCCGGCGGGGTCAAGGGCGGCCCCCCAGTCGTCCCGCTCGGCCGCCACCCCCTCCGGATGCCCGGCCCGCTTGTAGAACAGGTACGCGCTGTACTCGACGGCGTCCCGCACCTTCCCGCCGAGCAGCGCGTGCACGGGCAGCCCGAGCGCCTTGCCGAGCGCGTCGAGGCAGGCGACCTCGAAGCCGGAGACGACGGACAGCCGCAACTTGTCCGCGGTCTGCACGCCCCGCAGCCCGCCGACGTCCACCTGGTCCACGACCCGTGCCCGGTCGACGCCCACCCCGTTCATCACCGTGAACAGCCCGTTGTGATCGGCGACGGACCGCCCGACGAGCCGCTCGGCGAACGGCCGGGCCAGTTCCAGGTACTTGGTGTCCCCGTAGGTCTCCCCGAGCCCGGTGACCCCGTCGGCGGTGACGACCTCGACGATCAGGCGGGGTGTGTACGGCTGGTGCACGCCCTGCGTGTTCAGGAGCGGCGGGTCGGCGACGAGGATCGGTGTGAGGCGTACGTCGGTGATCGTGAGGTCCACCTGGTCATCTCCCTGTCCGGTCGCCAACCAACTGCCGTCCACGCACAACGGTCATCCACGCACGAAAACAGAGGTTAGATACGTGAACGACCCTCGTCAACGGTGCGTCCACGCACGCCGGTGCTAGAAGACGTACGCCTCGACCTCCGCGAGATACCGCGCCCGCGACTCCTCGTCGTCCTCCAGGAACGACGCGACGAACGAGTTGCGCGCCAGCTCCCGCAACTGCTCCTCCTTCAGCCCGAGTTCGGCGTGCACCGCGTCGAAGTTGTCGCCCGCGTAGCCCCCGAAGTACGCGGGGTCGTCGGAGTTGACCGTGCACAGCAGGCCCGCGTCCAGCATCGCGGGGAGGGGGTGGTCGGCGAGGGTGTCGACCGCCCTCAGCCGTACGTTGGACAGCGGGCACAGCGTCAGCGGCACCCGGTCGCGCACCAGCCGCTCCACCAGCGCCGGGTCCTCCACGCAGCGCAGCCCGTGGTCGATCCGCTCGACGCCGAGGACGTCGAGGGCCTCCGTGATGTACGCGGCCGGTCCCTCCTCGCCCGCGTGCGCCACCCGGCGCAGGCCCAGCGCGGCAGCCGCCTCGTAGACCTCGCGGAACTTCACCGGCGGGTGGCCGACCTCGGCGGAGTCGAGACCGATACCCGTAATACGGTGGAGGTACGGCTTGGCCAGCTCCAGGGTCTCCATCGCCGACTCGGCGGACTCGTCCCGCAGGAAGCACATGATCAGCCGGGTCGAGACCTCGTGCCGGGCCTCGCTCTCGCCGAGCGCCCGCCACAGCCCCTCGACGACCGTCCCCATGTCCACGCCGCGCGCGAGGTGCGCCTGCGGGTCGAAGAAGATCTCCGCGTGCCGGACGCCCTGCGCTGCCGCCCGCGCGAGGTACGCGTCCGCGAGGTCGGCGAAGTCCTGCTCCGTGCGCAGCACCGCCATCAGCGCGTAGTACAGGTCCAGGAACGACTGGAGGTCCTCGAAGTCGTACGCCCGCCGCAGCGCCTCGGTGTCCGCGTACGGGAGCGTCACGCCGTTGCGGCCGGCCAGCGCGAACGCCAGCTCCGGTTCGAGGGTGCCTTCGATGTGCAGGTGCAGTTCAGCTTTGGGGAGTGGCATCGAAGCATCGTACGCGCGGCGAGGCACCGATTCGAAAAACGCGGCTCACCGAACGGCCCCCGCGCAACCCGCAGCGCGCCCCTCACCGCCGTTTCGGCACCGGCACCCTCAGTAGATCCCGGGCCACACTCAACTCCCCCTCGAAACCGGCCGCCCTGGCCTGCCGCTCGAACTCCTCGGGTTCGGTGTAGCGCTGGCTGAAGTGGGTGAGGACAAGGTGCCGCACCCCCGCGTCCCGCGCGACCGCCGCCGCCTGCCCTGCCGTCAAGTGCCCGTGGTCGGCGGCGAGTCCGGCGTCCTCGTCGAGGAACGTCGACTCGATGACGAGCATGTCGCAGCCCTCCGCCAGGACCTGCACCCCCTCGCAGAGCCGGGTGTCCATGACGAACGCGAACCGCTGCCCCCGCCTCGGCTCGCTCACGTCGTCCAGCGTGACGTCCCCGAGGACGCCCTCCCGCTGGAGCCTGCCGACGTCCGGGCCCTTGACGCCGTGCGCGGCGAGGCGCTCGGGGAGCATGCGGCGGCCGTCGGGTTCGACCAGGCGGTACCCGTACGACTCCACGGGGTGGGAGAGCCGGTGCGCCTCCAGGGTGTACGACGGCCCTTCGGCGACGGTGACGAGACCGGCGCCCGCGACGGGGGATTCCGTGACGCCGACCGTCTCCCGATAGGCGGTGGCATAGCGGAGCCGGTCGAAGAAACGCTGCCCGGAACGCGGGTAGTGCGCGACGACGGGATGCGGGACCTGATCCAGATTGACCCGCTGGATCACCCCGGCGAGCCCCAGCGAATGGTCTCCGTGGAAATGGGTCACACAGATCCGGTTCAGGTCGTGCGCCGCGACTCCGGCCCGCACCATCTGCCGCTGAGTCCCCTCGCCGGGGTCGAAAAGAAACCCCTCGGAATCCCACCGCAGAAAATACCCGTTGTGGTTACGGTGCCGGGTCGGGACCTGACTCGCCGTCCCCAGCACCACCAACTCCCGTACCGACATTACTCGTTCACCCCGGCGGCCAGTGCAGCCCACGCCCGCCCAGGACGTGCGCGTGCGCATGAAACACGGTCTGCCCAGCACCGCTGCCGGTGTTGAAAACCGTGCGGTGACTGTCCAGTTTCTCGTCGTCCGCGACGGCCTGCGCCTCCCGCAGGACATCCGCGACGACTTCGGGAGCACCGGCGGCGAGCGCGCCCGCATTCGGGTAGTGCGCCTTCGGAATCACCAGCACATGCGTGGGAGCCTGCGGATTGATGTCCCGGAAAGCGACGGTCGTCTCGGTCTCCCTGACGATCGTCGCCGGAACGAGCCGAGCTGCAATCTTGCAGAACAGGCAGTCGTCCTGCGGCTCCCCTGCCATACCTGTGCCTCCTAGGTCGTACGGAAATGGTAATCGCCGCTCACGAAGGCACCTCAGGCGCCACCCGGGCCGGCCGCTCCGCCAGCCCTTCCAACGCCAGCCCGATCGCCACGTCCAACTGCACATCCGTACCCGAGACGTAGTCCTGAGGTCTCACCACGACCTCCACGTCCGGGTCCACCCCATGGTTCTCCACCCCCCACTCCACCCCCTCCAGCCAGATGGCGTACTTCGGCTGGGTGACGAGCGTCCGGTCCACCAGCCGGTACCGGCTGTCGATCCCGATCGTCCCGCCCCACGTCCGCGTGCCCACCACGGGTCCGATCCCGAGCGCTTTGATCGCCGCGTTGACGATGTCGCCGTCGGACCCGGAGAACTCGTTGGCGATGGCGACGACGGGCCCCCGGGGCGCGTCGAGGGGATAGCTGCTGGGCCGCATCCCCCGGGCGACGTCCCATCCGACGACCTTCCGTGCGAGTTTCTCGATCACGAGCTGGGAGGTGTGCCCGCCCCGGTTCTCCCGGACGTCGACGAGCAGCCCCTCGCGCGCGACCTCGACCCGCAGGTCGCGGTGGATCTGGGCCCACCCAGGCGCCTGCATGTCGGGAACGTGGAGATACCCGAGCCGCCCGCCGGAAGCGGCGTGCACGTAGGCCCGCCGGTCGGCGACCCACGCGTGATAGCGCAGCGCCTCCTCGTCGGTGATCGGCACGACGACGGCATGCCGGACGTCACCCCCGCCGGCGGGCGAGACGGTCAGCTCGACGGCCTTCCCGGCGGTCCCCACGAGCAGCGGACCGGGCCCGGCGAGGGAGTCGACGGGGTGCCCGGCGACGGCGACGATCGAGTCCCCGGGCCGGACGGCGACTCCCGGCGCGGCGAGGGGAGATCGCGCATCGGGGTCGGACGTCTCGGAGGGCAGGATCCGGTCGACCCGCCAACTCCCGTCGGCGTGCCGGGAGATGTCCGCGCCGAGCAGCCCCTGCCGGGGCCCGGACCCGTACCCGCGGGCCCCGACGTACGCGTGGGAGGTCCCCAACTCCCCCTGGACCTCCCAGAGAAGGTCGACGAGGTCGTCGTGGGTGGCGACGCGTTCGAGGACGGGCCGGTAGCGGTCGAGGACGCCGGTCCAGTCGACGCCGCTCATGTCCGCGCGCCAGAAGTTGTCCCGCATGAGCCGCCCGGCCTCGTCGTACATCTGCCGCCATTCGGCGGCGGGGTCGACGGTCTGCCGGATGCGCCCGAGGTCGACGGTGATGTTGGAGTCGCTGTCCTCGTCCCCGGAGGCCCGCCGGTCGCTGGGGACGACCTTGAGCTTGCCGTCGGTCCACAGCAGCAGCCGTTTCCCGTCGCCGCTGACCTCGAACCCGTCGGCGTCGTCGGCGAGGTGCTCGACGCGCCGGGCGGCGAGGTCGTAGCGCTCCAAGTCCGTTGTGGGGGCGGGGTCTTCGGGGGTGGCCCGGGAGGAGCCGAGGACGCCGCTGACGGGGTGGCGCAGCCACAGCAGCCCGTCCTTGGCGGCGCGCAGCGAGGAGTAGCGGCCGGCCTCGACGGGGAACGGCACGATGCGGTCGGCGAGCCCGTCGAGGTCGATGCGGGTCGCGGGGGTGCCCTCGCTGTCGGGGGTCTCCTCCTTGTCGGGCGCCTCGAAGGCGCGTCCGTGGCGCTGGGGGCCGAAGGGGGAGGGGGTGGTCGCGGCGAGGGTGATGAGGTGCGGGCGGGCTCCGGCGAGGAACGACAGGTCGAAGACGTGCTGGTCGTAGACGGGGTCGAAGGCGCGGGTGGAGAGGAACGCGAGGTGTTTGCCGTCGAGGGTGAAGGCGGGCGCGTAGTCGTGGAAGCGCAGCGGGGTCGCCTCGGTGACGGACAGGTCGGTGGTGCCCGCCAGCATCAGCTGGCTGAGCGGGTTCGGGCCGGGGTGGGTCCAGGCGAGCCACCCCGAGTCGGGCGAGAACACCAGGTCGGAGACGTCGCCGTCGTCGCTGCGGGCGACCTCGCGGACCTCGCCGCTCTCCCGCTCGACGAACAGGAGGCGGCCGTCGTGCGAGGCGACGGCGGCGCGGCTGCCGTCGGGGGCCATGGCCAGCTCCAGGACCCGGCCGAGCGCGCCGCCCGCGAGCCGGCGC
>NZ_JBTYMC010000078.1:0-25974 GCF_054880855.1 Streptomyces sp. S6
GTCGGGGTGGCCGGCGAAGGCGCGGGCCACGGCCACCCGTTGCTGCTGGCCGCCGGAGAGCTGGGAGGGGCGGTGGCGCAGCCGGTCGCGCAGGCCGACGACGTCGATCAGGGTGTCGATCCACTCCGTGTCGCCGGGGCGCCCCGCGAGGTCGAGCGGCAGCCGGACGTTCTCGGCGACCGTGAGCGTCGGCACCAGGTTGAACGCCTGGAACACGAAGCCGACCCGGTCCCGCCGCAGCACCGTCAGCCGCCGGTCGTCCAGCGCGCCCAGTTCGGTGCCGCCGATCCACGCGCTCCCCGAGGTGAGCGTGTCGAGCCCCGCCGCGCAGTGCATCAACGTCGACTTCCCCGACCCCGAGGGCCCCATGATCGCGGTGAACCTCCCGGCCGGGAAGTCCACGCTCACCCCGTCCAGGGCGCGTACTGCGGTGTCGCCGGCGCCGTACACCTTCACGGCGTCGGTGACCCGCGCGGCCGGTGTCGCGGTCATGCCGCATCACCGCCCTTGCGCCCGAAGTGCTCCTCCAGGACGGAGAGCCGGCGCCAGTACTCGTCCTCGTCGATGTCGCCGGAGGCGAAGCGGCGGCCGAGGACGGCGAGGGGCGCGTCGCCGAGGGCGCGCGGGGCGGAGCCGGTGCTGCGCCTGCGCCATCCGGTGCGGCGCAGGACGGTGACGACCAGGGCCACGGCGGCGGCCCAGATCAGGGGGAAGAGCAGGATCCAGGGGCCGGGGCCGCCGTATCCGCTCGCGAGGGTGGTCATCTCCGGTCATCTCCTTCGGCAGCGGTTCGTCCGTCGCTGTCGAGGCTCTCGCCGGGAGGGGGGTGGGGTCGTCGCACGCTCGGCGGTACCTCACGTACTTCCCGGGGAGTATGTGAGGTACCACGCACTACTCCGGGGACACCGCAGAGAACGACTGGCGCTCTGTAACTACTAGTATGTACAGTGCTCGTATGAGCACCTCGGAACGTCTCGTCGAGTCCACCCGCGAACTGCTCTGGGAACGCGGTTACGTGGGCACCAGCCCCAAGGCGATCCTGGAGCGCGCGGGCGCCGGGCAGGGCAGCATGTACCACCACTTCAAGGGCAAGCCCGACCTCGCGCTGGCCGCGATCCGGCGCACCGCCGAGGAGTTGCTGGCCGGCGCCGAGGCCGTCCTCGACACGCCGGGCACCCCGTACGAGCGCATCGCGGCCTACCTCCGCCGCGAACGTGACGTGCTGCGCGGCTGCCCGATCGGCCGGCTCACCATGGACCCCGACATCATGGCCAGCCCCGAACTCCGCGCCCCCGTCGACGAGACGCTCGCAGCGATCCGTGCGCGGATCGCCGGGGTCGTCGAACTGGGGAAGGAACAGGGCGAGTTCGCGGCCGGCCTGGACGCCGGGGAGATCGCCTCGGCGGTCGTCGCGACCGTCCAGGGGGGCTACGTCCTGGCCCGTGCCTCCGGTTCGCCGGAGGCGTTCGACGCGGGCGTCCGCGGCCTGCTCACCCTGCTCGCACCGCAACGCTAGAGGAACCCCATGCACATCACACGCCACCGGCCCGACCCCGTACAGGGTCCCGCCGAGCACTTCACGGGCACGGTCCGGCTGGAGGAGATAGCGGTACCGCCCGCGCCCTCACGGCTGCGCATCTTCAACGTCCGCTTCGACCCCGGCGCCCACACCGCCTGGCACCGCCATCCGCACGGCCAGGTCCTGCACGTCGTCGAGGGCGAGGGGCTGGTGCAGCGTCAGGGCGGTGCCGCCGAGCCGATCAAGGTGGGCGACACCGTGTGGATCGAGCCCGGCGAGTGGCACTGGCACGGCGCCGCACCCCACACCGGCATGTCACACATCGCCACCGTCGAGGCCGCCGACGACGGCACGACCACCGACTGGGCCGCCCACGTCGACCCGCACAACTACGCCTGCGCCCACACTTCCTGAGGAACCGTCATGCACGCCATGCAGTACGAACTCACTCTCCCCGCCGACTACGACATGGGAATCGTCCGCACCCGCGTGGCCCGCGCCGGGCACCTCCTCGACGACTGGCAGGGCCTCGGCCTCAAGGCGTACCTCATGCGTGAGCGCGGCACCGACGGCTCACCCGTCAACCAGTACGCCCCGTTCTACCTGTGGCACACCACGCAGGGCATGAATCGTTTCCTCTGGGGCGGCCCGTTCCAGCGCCTGAGCGACGACTTCGGACGCCCGTCCGTGCGCCGGTGGGAGGGGGTGGCGTACGAGGCCGGTGGCGCCGTCGGTGCGCCGGCCGTCGTCGCCGTGCGGCAGCGGGTGCCGTTCCCGCCGGACGGCGCGGTGTACGCCGACGTGGTGGAGGGCGAGGCGGAGGCGGTCGGGAAGCTGGCGCGGGAGGAGGGGGTGGTGGTCGCCGCCGTGGGGGTGGACACCTCGCGGTGGGAGGTCGTGCGGTTCTCGCTGTGGGCGCGGGACACGCCCGGGGCGGAGGGTGAGGTGTTCCGTGTGCTGCATCTGTCGGCGCCGGGGCTGACGGAGCTGCCCAGGGGGCGTCAGTGGTGAGGGCCGTCCGCACAGTGGTGGGTGATGTACCACCGGAGCGGCTCGGTGTCTGCGACGCGCACGACCACCTCTTCTTCGGCAGTCCGCTGCTCCCCGGGCAGGAACTGGACAGCGCCTCCGCCGCGCGGGCCGAACTGGTGGCGTTCCGGGAGCTGGGCGGCGGTTCGGTGGTGCAGTGGACCCCGTACCGGATGGGGCGCCGGGCCGCCGATCTCCCCTCCCTGGCACGGGAGTCGGGCGTCCACATCGTCGCGGCGACGGGGCTGCATCAGGCCCGGCACTACGACGCGGGGACGCTGGAGGAGGTGCGTGGACCCCGGCTCGCGGAGCTGTTCGTCGCCGAACTCGCCGACGGGATCGGGACGTCGGGGGTGCGGGCCGGGCTCGTGAAGGTGGCCGGCGGGTTCCACGCTCTCGACGCGCACGCCCGCTGGACCATGACGGCCGCCGCCGAGGCCCACCACGCGACGGGGGCGCCGATCGCCGTCCATCTGGAGCTGGGGACGGGCGCGTTGGACGTCCTCGACCTGCTGTGCGGGGAGTTGGGCGTGCCGCCGGAGCGGGTGATCCTGGGCCATCTCAACCGTTCACCCGACCTCTTGACGCACCGTCAGCTTGCCGAGCACGGCTGCTGGTTGGCGTTCGACGGCCCGTCCCTCGCCCATCACGCCACCGACTGGCGGATGCCGGACGCCGTACTGGCCCTCGTCGAGGCCGGGTTCGGGGACCGCCTGCTCCTCGGCGGCGACACGACGACCGCCGGTGCGCGGGCGGTGAACGGCGGGCCGGGGATGCCGCATCTGCTGCGCCGGGGGCGGGAGCGGCTGGCGGCTGTCGTGGGCGAGGAGGCGGTGGGGCGGATGCTCACGGAGAACGCGGGGCGGGCGTTCTCCGTGGCGTGGCGGTGAGTGGGCGCGGGTGGTGAGGCGGTGAGCGGGGGCCTGGACGTGACAGGCTCACGGCCGATGGCGTGGCCGGACTCGCGCCGGGCCACGTGACCGATCCCGGAGCCGACTTGTGACGGACCTCGCGATCGGTCCCGAAGCCGGCGTCGGGACCTTCGGCCTCGACATGAGCAGCCGTGCGGGAAGCCGATCGGCACCGGGCTGAGGGGTATCAAAATTTGATCTTGCGCTGTGGACGATCGCAGCTCATGGCGCACGGCAATCTCACGGACGAGCAGTGGGCGGTGCCGGCACCGTTGTTGCCGCTGGGGAGGAAGCCGGGCCGGCCACGCGTCCGCCCCGATCGCGTGCGGGCCGACAAGGCGTACGCCTCCCGTCGGAATCGCGTCTGCCTCAAGAGACACCGTGCTGTCGTCACGCGATACGACAAACTCACGGTCCGCCACGAGGCGACCGTCCTGATCGCAACCGTCAGCGTATGGCTGTGAACAGGGCCTTCAAGACTCATAAGGACCACCCCGGAAGTACATGCTCCTGCACATTCGGGGACGGTCACCGCGCTCGTGCGCGGCATCGGAGCGGTCGGCAGGTGCCGTCCGTCGGGCCAGCGCCCGCAGCGTCTCCAGGCGGGCCAGCACCTCCGCACGATTCTCCGACACCTTCATCCACGCCGGCAGCCGAGCGAACATCGACATCGTCGACTGCGCGCCGCCACGCTCGCGCAATCGCGCCGCGACATAGGCGGACAGCTCGTCGACGTGCTCCTCGTTATAGGCCCACAAGATGTGACCGGCACAACCGGTCTGTAGCCACAGAGGCCGCTGGAAGAACGGATCTTCACTACCCCCCAGCACCGCGCCGACCAGACCGGCCCCCCGCACCTCAGGTTTCCAGTCGGCGACGGCACCGCACCCTCCACAAGCCAGACGACGCGGCTGGAACAGGAACTCGCTGAAGTATTTGGGATCAGGAAGGCCGGGCCGGGGGATCACGAGAGCGCGGCCCTCGCATCGCGGACAGACCACAAGCATCCGACCCGCGAACCGAGCCAACCAGCCCCCTGAGTCATAGTGACGAGCGGGATCAGTGCGCGGCTCGGAATCCATGACGGACACTTTCGCAGGTCCGCGATACGGGCAGCTACTGGATTCTCAAGCAGGCCCCGCAGGTCGCTGCCGGCCACTTCCGGTACCCGGCCTAAGCCTGGGAGCCCGCCTCGGCCCCCGGCGTGCCACCCGGCTCGAAGCTCGCGAAGTACGCCGCCGCCATGTCCTCCTCGCCGTGGCCCGCCGCAGCCGCCCGTGCCAGCCGCTCGGCGGTGGCCGCGGCCACGTCGAGCCTGACCCCGCCGGCCCGCCCCGCCTCGACGATCAGCCGGGCGTCCTTCTCGGCCGTCGTCACCCCGAACTGGGCCGGGGACAGGCGCCCTTCGAGAATGAGGGCCGACTTGGCGTGCAGGTATCCCATGTCGAGCGGCCCGCCGGCGATCAGCGCGAAGAAGTCCTGCGGGTCGACGCCGAGTGCCTGGGCGAGGGAGAGCACCTCGCCGGTGGCGGCGGTGGCGGCCAGCACCCAACTGTTCGCGACGAGCTTCAGCCTGGTCGCTCCACCGGGCTCCTCACCGGCCCACACGGTCCGGGCACCCACCGCGTCGAACACCGGGGCAACGGCAGTACGGTGTGACACCTCACCGGCCGCCAGCACCGTGAGCTGCCCCGCCTCGGCCGGCTGCCGGGTCCCGAGGACCGGCGCGTCGAAGAACACGAGGCCATGGTCATGGGCGAAGTCCGCCAGCTCCGCCACGGAGTCGAGGCCCGCGGTGGTCGACTGCACCCACAGCGTCCCCTCCCCCAACCCCGGTACCGCATCACGCATCACACCCAGCACCGCGCCACCGTCGTACAGCATGGTCACCACGACATCAGCACCACGCACCGCCTCGGCCGGAGTGTCCACGACCTCCACCCCGTCACCGCCCAGCGGCTCGGCCTTGGCCCGGGTCCGGTTCCACGCACGCACGGCGTGTCCGGCGCGAGCGAGGTTGCGGGCCATCGCGGCACCCATGATGCCGGTGCCGAGAACGGCCACGGTGAGTTGCTCGGACATGACGTCAGCTCCTGATACGGCGTGGGGTTGTCCCACCCATCCTCCCTACTGGCACACGCGGCGCGCGAATCGAGGTTGGTGTGTCACCCGACGACCACGAAGGGCTGTTGGCGCCGGTGGCCCTCGGCTGTGGTACCGGGATCTGCGGCGGCCGGTGACAGCGACGCTGTGGAGCCTCACCGAAGTTGTTTGACCGATCGTTCTCGAATGGCTTAGCCTCCCGGCATGGCGAGGACCAAGGAATTCGACCCGGACGCCGCGTTGCAGGCCGCTGTGGAGTTGTTCTGGCGGCGCGGCTACGAGGCCACCTCGATGGCCGACCTCGTCGAGCACCTGGGCATCGCACGGGCCAGCATCTACGCGACCTTCGGCAGCAAGCACGAGCTGTACCTGAAGGCGCTCGACCGCTATGGGGAGGCCAACCGTCCCGTCCTCGTGCGGGAGTTGTCCGCGCCGGGTCCGGCCCTGCCCGGAGTCCGGGCTGTCGTGAGGCGGTTCGCCGACGAGGCGGCGGCCGAACCGGGGCGACACCGTGGTTGCCTCGTGACCAACACGGCCGCCGAGCTGGCTCCGCACGACACGGCCGCCACCCGGCGCATCGACCTCGACTGGGACCACCTGGAGACGCTGCTGCACTCGGCGCTCGTACGGGCCGAGGCACAGGGCGAGTTGGCGCCGGGACGTGATCCGCGTGCGCTCGCGCGCATGCTGCTGGTGCTCCTCCAGGGGCTGCGGATCGTCGGGAAGGCGTCGGCCGACCCGACGGCCCGGGTGCGGGACGCGGCGGAGCAGGCGCTGGCCCTGCTCGACTGAATCCCGTCGCGACACCCCAGGACACCGTCACCCCGACTTGACACCTGCTCCCCTCATACTCAAATTCAAGACCAGACATTCTCGAAAGGACTCTCATGTCTCCCCAGCGCTTCGCCGACCGCACGGTCCTCGTCACCGGCGCCGGTTCCGGCATCGGCCGGACCCTGGCGCTCGCCTTCGCCGCCGAGGGCGCGAACGTCGTGGTCGCGGGACGCACCCGGACCGCTCTGGACGAGACGGTCGCGCTCGTCGAGGAGGCGGGCGGGACCGCACTCGCCCGGACCGCCGACGTGACGGACGCGGCGGACGTCGACGCGCTCGTGCAAGCCGCCGTCGAACGGTTCGGATCGCTGGACGTCGCGGTGAACAACGCCGGGACCATCCGCGCCGGACGGCCGCTCGCCGATACGGACCCGGCGGACTGGCAGGCGGTCGTGGACACCAACCTGACCGGCGTGTTCCTCGCCCTGCGCGCCGAGATACGGCAGATGCGCTCGCAGCCGCGCGGCGGCGCGATCGTCAACATCGCCTCGAACCTGGGGAGTTACACGCAGAAGCCGGGCGCCACGGCCTACGCCGCGAGCAAGGCCGCCGTCGCCTCCCTCACCCGGGGCGCCGCCCTGGAGCACATCGGGGACGGTGTCCGTATCAACTCCGTGAGCCCTGGGGTGACTCGGACCTCGATGTCCCTGCTGCCGGGCGAGACGGAGGAGGCGCGTGCGGCGCGGATGAAGGTGCAGTCGCCGCTGGGCCGGGCCGTCGCGACCGACGAAGTCGCCCGTGCCGTCCTGTACTTGGCGTCGGACGACGCGGCCCCGGTGGTCGGCGCGGACCTGGTGATCGACGGCGGCACGACGCTCTGACTCCGGCCCGCCCTCCACCTCGCCGCCCTGGCTCCGGCCAAGCCCTTCACCTCGACGGGTGCCGTCGCCCTCCCGCCCACTACCCCCCGCTCAACGCCCCCAGCGGATCGTCCAGCACCGGCTGCCACGCCAACTCCGCCGCCCCCACAAGGCTGTTGTGGTCCAGCGAGCAGGCGAGGATCGGCACCCCGCCGCTGCGACCCCACAGGCTGCGGTCGGCGACGACGGCCCGCAGCCGCTCGGGGTCGGCGTCGAAGAGGGTGCGGTGGAGACCGCCGAGGATGATGCGGTCGGGGTTGAGGATGTTCACCAGCCCGGCGATCCCCAACCCCAGCCGGTCGATGAGGGTTTCGGCCGCCGTGCGGACGACCGGGTCGGCGTACTCCTCGCGGACCAGGCGGTCGGCCTGGTGCAACAGCGAGCCCTCGGGCCCGGGTTCACGCCCGGCCGCGGTCAACAGGGCCAGCGGATCCGCCTCGACGTCCAGGCAGCCGCGGCTGCCGCAGTGACAGGGGCGGCCCTCGGGGTTCACGGTGAGGTGCCCGACCTCCAGGGCGAGGCCCGAACTCCCCGTGTGCAGACGGCCGTCGAGGACCAGGGCGCCACCGACGCCCCGGTGCCCCGTGGCCACGCAGAGCAGGTCGCGGGCGCCGCGCCCGGCCCCGTGCCGGTGCTCGGCGAGCGCCGCGAGGTTGACGTCGTTCGCGGCGAACGCGGGCCCCTCCACCCCGACCGCGCCGATCCGCTCGGCGAAGATCTCCCGCACCGGCGCCCCCACCGGCCAGGCCAGATGCAGGGGGTTGAGGGCGAGCCCCTCGGGTTCGGCGACGGCCGACGGGACGGCGAGCCCGGCGCCGACACAGCGCCGTCCGCTGGCCCGCAGCAGGTCGGCGCCCGCCTCGACGACGGCACTGAGGATCTTCACGGGGTCCGCGTCGACGACCTCACAGCCCGGGGTCGTCGCGACGATCCGGCCGCCCAACGCGACCAGCGCGGCGCGGAAGCCGTCGGCGTGGACCTGCGCGGCCAGCGCCACCGGCCCGTCGTCGGCGAGTTCGAGGCGGTGCGAGGGGCGGCCCTGGGAACCGGCGGCGGCCGTCGGGTGGGCGTCCACCCGGATCAGGCCGAGCGCCTCCAGCTCGGCGGCGACGGCTCCTGCGGTGGCGCGCGTCACCCCGAGTTCGGCAGTCAGGACCGCCCGGGTCGGCGCCCGCCCGGTGTGCACGAGCTCCAGCGCGGGCCCGAGCGCACCGCGCCCCCGGTCCAACCGCGCCCGTGAGGTGGTCCTTTCCCCCGCCGGCCGGGGGTCCGCCTTGCCGCTCATGAGGGCGAGTCTCCCATGATCCGCTCGGTGCCGTGGCCGTGAGCGAGGCCACTTACGCGCAGCGTCACGTTCAGCCGCCCGACGAGCCCGAGCCCGGCCGGCGCCGTCCCCGGAAGCACCTTCGGTACCGCGTGATATGCCATACGTGACGCACCGCCGAACACGAACAGATCCCCACTGCGCAGCTCGACGTCCGTGTACGGCCGCCCCCGCGTCTCGGTGTTCCCGAACCGGAACACGCACCGGTCCCCCAGACTCAGCGACACCACCGGCGCGTCCGAGCGCTCGTCGGCGTCCCGGTGCATGCCCATCCGGGCGTCGCCGTCGTAGAAATTGATGAGGCCGATGTCGTAGGCCGGCGCAGGGGGCGGTGGTACATCACACACCGCCGAGTCCCCCGGCGAGGTGCCGCACACCGCTGAGTCCCCCAGTGGTGCATCACACCCCGCCGCCCCGCCCCGCGTGCCGTACGCCGCCCCCACCGCCCGCCGCCCCAGCTCCCCCAGCCACGCGGGGAACGGTTTCACCGGTGCCCCGTCCCCGTCGGCCACCGTGCGGGAGTACGCGTACGGGTACCAGTGCCAGCCCAGACAGACCTGGCGGGCGGTCATGGTGCCGCCGCCCGGGGTGCGGACGGTGCGCAGGCCGGCCGGTGGACGCGCCCACTCCCGGCACGCTTCGAGGAGCTCGCGCTGGGCGGCGGCGTCCAGCCAGTCGGGCACGTGCACGGCGCCCGGCGCGATCAGCGCGGGTTCCCGAGGAAACAGCTCGGCGTCCATCCGACCATCCTGCCGCACCCGGTCTGAGCTGCGGTTCGGCTAGCCTGGCTGACGATGAACGACCGTATGACGACGCCGTGGGGCGAGCTGGAACTGAGCCGCTTCCCCGAGGACCCGCGCGACCGGCTGCGTGCCTGGGACGCCGCCGACGCGTATCTGCTGGCGCATCTGCACGAGCAGGCGGTGCCGCTGACCAGCACGGTCGTCGTGCTGGGCGACCGCTGGGGCGCGCTGGCCACGGCGCTCGCGCAGGCCGGGCCGACGCAGATCACCGACTCCTGGCTGGGTCAGGAGGCGACGCGCGCGAACCTCGCGCGGGCCGGTGTCCCGACCGGTTCCGTGCAGTTGCTGACGACGCAGGACCCGCCGCCCGCCCGGGTCGACGTGCTGCTGGTGCGCGTGCCGAAGAGTCTGGCGCTCCTGGAGGACCAGTTGCTGCGGCTCGCTCCGGCGCTGCACGCGGACACGGTCGTCGTGGGCACCGGCATGGTCAAGGAGATCCACACCTCCACGCTCCGCCTGTTCGAGCGGATCATCGGCCCGACCCGGACCTCCCTGGCCCGCCAGAAGGCCCGCCTCGTCTTCGCCACGCCGGACCCGGAGCTGAAGCGCCCGGCCAACCCGTGGCCGTACGGCTACACCCTCCCGGACGACGTCGGGGTCCTCGCCGGTCACCCGGTCGTCGGCCATGCGGGCGTCTTCTGCGCCGACCGCCTCGACATCGGCACGCGCTTCTTCCTCGCGCATCTGCCCGGTACGCGGGGTGTGCGCCGGGTGGTGGACCTCGGCTGCGGCAACGGCGTGGTCGGTACGGCGGTGGCGCTCGCCAACCCGGAGGCCGAGGTGCTGTTCACGGACGAGTCGTTCCAGGCGGTGGCGTCGGCGGAGGCGACGTACAAGGCCAACGGGGTGCCGGGGCACGCGGAGTTCCGGGTCGGGGACGGGCTCGCGGGGGTGCCGGACGCCAGCGTGGACGTCGTCCTCAACAACCCGCCGTTCCACTCCCACCAGGCGACGACCGACTCGACGTCGTGGCGGATGTTCAGCGGGGCGCGGCGGGTGCTGCGGCCGGGTGGCGAGCTGTGGGTGGTGGGGAACCGGCACCTCGGGTACCACGTCAAGCTGCGGAAGCTGTTCGGGAACTGTGAAGTCGTCGCCGGGAACCCGAAGTTCGTCGTGCTGAAGGCGGTCAGGGAGGGCTGAGGGCCCGGATGGTCCGCGCGACCGTCCGGGTCGTCGCCTCGCGCGCCGCGCCGAGGTGGGCGCGCAGGAGGGTGAGGGCGGTGGTGGCGAACCGGGTCGGGGCGACGGGTCTGCGGTGACCGCGGTCGTGCGGGTGCGGCCGTGCTCGGCGCGGGCCCTGTGCAGCAGGTCCAGCACCTCCGCCGTCGTGCCGCCTCTCGCCGCGATGATCGTCCCCGCACGGTACGACTACCGGGTTCACGCCATCAAGAACACCTCGGCGGCAGCGCGAGTGCGGCCGGCGTCGGTGCGGCCCGATGCCGGGGACCGGCGGGCGGGAGCCGGTCCCCGGCGGATGGTTCACCAGGTGTGCGCCACGTCGATCACGATCTTGTCCGTCAACTGCTGGACACGGAAGGGGAGTCGGGCCCGTACGCCGAGCCCCATCAGGGTCTCGCCCTCGAAGCTGCTGGCGAAGCGGGTGTCGCGGAAGGTGGTGTAGCCGGTGACGTCGACCCCGGGGAGGGGCTGCCGGGCGCGGCCGGGGTAACTGGGCTTGCCCGACTCGTAGTCGTAGCTCGGCGCCACGAGGCGGATCGAGAGGATCGCGCCGCCGGAGACCGGGATGAGGTCGCCGGTGCCGTCCTGGTGGAGGGCGTCCACGTAGCCGACGCGGTAGCCGACACCGGTGCCGCCGCCGGGTATGTCGAAGACGATCCGGTCGTAGCAGTCGTGCTGACCCGTGCGGCCGTCGGTGAGCGGTTTGTACTTCGTCGAGGAGACGTTCTTGTCGAGGCTCCCCCAGCCGGTGGGACAGGCGGCGATGCCCTGCCCCTGGGCCGCGGTCGCGGTGGTCGCCGCGGTGCCGAGTGCCGTGACGGCGAGAGCCAGAGCCGCAACTGCCGCTGCTGTGCGTCGCATTGCTTCCCCCTGAGGTGGGTGATGTGACAGTGACGCGACCTAAGACGACACAGCCCCGGGAAAGGTTGGGTTCGCGAACGGAGCCCGTGCACAAGCCACTTCGCGCACCAATCCCGTCAACTGCTCATCGATACAGGTGAGATGCCGTGCGAAAACGCGCCGGGCGTGCACCCCTCGGTGAGGAGCGCACGCCCGGCCGGGTACGTGGTCAGCGTGTCAGAGCGACTTCTCCAGCCGCTCCGCCACCACCCGCACGAACTTCCCGGGCTCCTTCGGCCGCCCGCCCTCGGCGAGGACGGCGAGCCCGTAGAGCAACTCGGCGGTCTCGACGAGCCCTTCGCGCCGCGTCTCCTCCTGGTAGGCCCGGTTCAGACCCTGCACCAGCGCGTGCCCGGCGTTGAGTTCGAGGATGCGCTTGGCGGCCGGGATCTCCTGCCCCATCGCCCGGTACATGTTCTGGAGCGCCGGGGTGATGTCGCCCGCGTCGGAGACGACGCAGGCCGGGGAGACGGTGAGGCGGGAGGAGAGACGGACGTCCTTGACCTCGTCGGCGAGCCGCTCCTTCATCCAGTCGAGCAGCCCGGCGTACTCCTCGGCCTGCTTCTCCCGTTCCTCACCGGCCTGTTCGCCGTCCTTCGCGTCGAGGTCGATCTCGCCCTTGGCGACGGAGCGCAGGCTCTTGCCCTCGAACTCGGGGACGGCGTCGACCCACACCTCGTCGACGGCGTCGGTGAGCAGCAGCACCTCGATGCCTCGGGCCGAGAAGGCCTCCATCTGCGGGGAGTTCTCGATGCTCTCGCGGGACTCGCCGGTGAGGTAGTAGATGTCCTCCTGGCCGTCCTTCATCCGCTCCACGTACTCCTGAAGCGTCGTCAGCTCACCGGACTCGGCTGTGGCGTTGGTGCTCTCGAAGGAGCAAACACCCAGCAGGGCGTCCTTGTTGTCGGTGTCGCTGAGCAGACCCTCCTTGAGGACGGCCCCGAACTCCCGCCAGAACGTGGCGTACTTGTCGGCCGCGTTCGTCCGCATCTCCTTGACGGAGGAGAGGAGTTTCTTCGCGAGCCGGCGCTGGATCATCAGGATGTGCCGGTCCTGCTGGAGGATCTCGCGGGAGACGTTCAGCGAGAGGTCGGCCGCGTCGACGACGCCCTTGACGAACCGCAGGTACGGCGGGAGCAGTGCCTCGCAGTCGTCCATGATGAGGACGCGCTTGACGTAGAGCTGGAGGCCGCGCCGGTAGTCGCGGGTGAACAGGTCGTGCGGGGCGTGCTCGGGCAGGAAGAGCAGGGCCTGGTACTCGAAGGTGCCCTCGGCCTGGAGGCGGATGGTCTCCAGGGGGGCCCGCCAGTCGTGGCTGACGTGCTTGTACAGCTCGTGGTACTCGTCGTCGGTGACCTCGTCGCGCGAGCGCGCCCACAGGGCCTTCATCGAGTTGAGCGGGGCGTCCTCGGCTGCGAGCCGGATCGGCCAGGTGATGAAGTCCGAGTACTTCTTGATGATCTGACGGACCGTCCAGTCGGCCGTGTAGTCGTGGAGTTGGTTCTCCGGGTCGGCCTCCTTGAGGTGCAGCGTGACGGCCGTGCCCTGGGGCGCGTCTTCCACCCGCTCCAGGGTGTAGGTTCCTTCGCCGCGCGAGGACCAGCGGGTACCGGCGTCCTCGCCGGCCCGTCGGGTGAGCAGCGTCATCTCGTCGGCGACCATGAAGCCGGAGTAGAAGCCGATGCCGAACTGGCCGATGAGGCCCTCGACTTCGTCCTCTTCTCCGTCGCGCTCCTTCAACTCCTTGAGGAACGCGGCGGTTCCGGAGTTGGCGATGGTGCCGATGAGCCTGCCGACCTCGTCGTACGACATGCCGATGCCGTTGTCGCGGACGGTGAGGGTGCGGGCGTCCTTGTCCAGCTCGATCCCGATGTGCAGGTCGGAGGTGTCCGCGTCGAGGCTGTCGTCCCGGAGCTTGTCGAGGCGCAGCTTGTCGAGCGCGTCGGAGGCGTTCGAGACCAGCTCCCTCAGGAACACGTCCTTGTTCGAGTAGACCGAGTGGATCATCAACTGGAGAAGCTGACGCGCCTCCACCTGGAACTCAAACGTTTCCGTCGCCATGATGCGCGTGTCCTTCCACGTGCCGAATCCACCGGTTCACAAAAGCGAGAGCAACTCTAAAACACCAAGTGGGGCGGCATGACAGGCATCGCAGGCTTCAGGCCGATCCGGCCGGGCAGAACTCTTCCTGCGACCGGCTGCCCTCTTGCCCCGGACACCGATCTCTCCTTAGCCTGATTTTGTGCCGCTGATAAACAAAATCCGCTCGCGCAGTGCCGCGCCGGGCGGCAGCAGTGACCTGACCCTCCTGCGGGCCGTCCTGACCGCGTTCTTCGCCGTGGACGGCTTCATGTTCGCCGGCTGGGTCGTCCGCATCCCCGACATCAAGGAGCGGACCGGCGCCTCGGCCTCCGCCCTCGGGCTGGCCCTGCTGTGCGTCTCCGGCGGGGCGGTCGTCACCATGCTCTTCACCGGTCGGCTCTGCCAGCGCTACGGCAGCCATCCGGTCACGGTGGTCTGCGCGGTCCTGCTCTCCCTGTCGATCGTCCTCCCCCCGCACGCCCCCTCGGTCCCGGTCCTGGGCGCCGTCCTGCTCCTGTTCGGCGCGGCGTACGGGGGCATCAACGTGGCCTTCAACAGTGCGGCCGTGGACCTCGTCACCGCGCTGCGCCGGCCGATCATGCCCAGTTTCCACGCCGCGTTCAGCCTCGGCGGCATGCTCGGCGCGGGCCTCGGCGCCCTCGTCGCGGGTGTCCTGTCCCCCGCCTGGCACCTGCTCCTACTGGGCGTCGTCGGCCTTCTGGTGACGGCCGTCGCGGGCCGCACCCTCCTGCGCCTGCCACCTGCACGTGCAGCCGCACACGACACGTCAGCCGCACGTGCACCCGCACAGGAATCCGGACGGCCGTCCCGGCCCGCGAAGGCCACCCCCCGCACCCGGCGTCTCGTGATCGTCTTCGGCCTGATCGCCGGCTGCACGGCCTACGGCGAGGGCGCCCTCGCCGACTGGGGCGCACTGCACCTGCGCGAAGACCTGGACGTCTCCGTCGGCGCCGCCGCCGTCGGGTACTCGTGTTTCGCGCTGGCCATGACGGTCGGACGGCTCTCGGGGACGACGCTCCTGGAGCGGCTCGGCCGCAGCCGTACCGTCGTCGCGGGCGGGGCTCTGGCGGCGGCCGGGATGCTGCTGGGCTCGCTGGCCCCGGCGTTCTGGGCGGCGCTGCTCGGCTTCTCCGTGGCGGGCCTCGGGCTCGCGAACCTCTTCCCGGTGGCCGTCGAGCGGGCGGACGCGCTGGCCGGGCCCCACGGTGTCGCCGTCGCCTCCACCCTCGGCTACGGCGGCATGCTGCTCGGCCCGCCCGCGATCGGCTTCATGGCCGACTGGTTCTCCCTGCCCGCCGCCCTCACCAGCGTCGCCGTCCTCGCCGGCCTCGCCGCGCTGATCGGGACGTTCGCCGGACGCGCGGAGCGCCGGACGGCGGGCTGAACCCCCGCACTCCGCCGACCACGCCCCGTTCTCGACGCGCCCCCCGTTCGCGCCCCCTCCGCAGACGTACGCCCCCCAGCCGCGCCCCCTCAAAGCCGCACGCTTCCCCCCTCGTCCCGGCCCCCTTCGCCACACTCGCCCCATGGACACAGCCGATTTCATCCGCACCCTCGACCACGAGGGCCGTGCCCTCGCCGCTGCCGCCGAGGCTGCCGGTGTCGACAGCGCCGTACCGACCTGCCCCGGCTGGCGGGTACGGGAGTTGGTGGAGCACACGGGGTCCGTGCACCGCTGGGCCCGCGCGTACGTCGCCGAAGGCATCGCGCAGCGGCGACCGTTGGCCCCGGCGCCGAGACTCGACGGCCCGGCGCTGCTGGAGTGGTACCGCGAGGGGCACAACCGGCTCGTCGGCACCCTCACGGACGCCCCGCCGGACGTCGACTGCTTCACCTTCCTCCCCGCCGCCTCCCCGCTCGCCTTCTGGGCCCGCCGCCAGGCCCACGAGACGGCCGTGCACCGCTACGACGCGCAGTCCGCGACCGGCGCCGAACCCGCCCCGGTCACCGCCGAGTTCGCGGTGGACGGCATCGACGAGATCCTGCGCGGCTTCCACGCGCGCGCAAGGAGCCGCGTGCGCACCGAGTCGCCCCACGTGCTGCGCGTGCGCGTGACGGACGCGGACGACGCGGTGTGGACCGTACGGCTGTCCGGCGAGCCCCCGGTGGCGGAGCGGACCGGCGCGGGCCCGGCGGACTGCGAACTCGGCGGTCCCGCAGCGGTGTTGTATCTGGCGCTGTGGAACCGGGTGCCGTTCCCGTCAGTTGAGGGTGACGGTTCGCTGGCGGAGCTGTGGTCGCGGCGGTCGGCGATCTGACGGTCCGCCAACTGCCGTGCGAAACTTGGCGCATGACACAGTACGGGGGACGTCGCACGCAGGCCGACCGGGACGCGATCACGGTGGAGATCGGGTACGCGCTGTTCAGCGCGGCGTTCGCGGCGGCGGTGGTGTTCGGGGCGGTGGCCGGCCCCTCGCTGCTCTTCGAACTGCCCTATCCGGCCGACGACTTGCTGTTGAAGGCGGGCGTCGGACTCGTCCCGGTGGTGTTCCTCGCCCGGGTGGTCGGTGTGCTGCTGCGGTTCCGTACGGCCGGTCAGCCCAGCCAGCCGGGGCGCACCAACCCCGACTCGTAGGCGAGCACGACGAGTTGGGCGCGGTCGCGGGCGCCCAGCTTCACCATCGCGCGGCTGACGTGGGTCTTCGCGGTGAGGGGGCTGACGACGAGCCTGCGGGCGATCTCCTCGTTCGACAGGCCGATGCCGGCCAGCGCCATCACCTCCCGCTCCCGTTCGGTGAGCGGTGCGAGGGCGGCGGCGCTCGACGGGTCCTTCGAGCGGGCCGCGAACTCGGCGATGAGCCGCCGGGTCACACCGGGCGACAGCAGCGCGTCCCCGGCGACCACCGCCCTTACCGCGCGCAGGAGTTCCTCGGGTTCGGTGTCCTTGACGAGGAAGCCCGAGGCGCCGGAGCGGATCGCCTCGAAGACGTACTCGTCGAGTTCGAAGGTGGTGAGGACGACCACCTTCACGTCCTTCAGGGCCGCGTCCCCGGTGATGTGGCGGGTCGCGGCGAGGCCGTCCAGCACAGGCATCCGGATGTCCATCAGGACGACGTCCGGTCCCGCGTCCCGCACGGCCCGTACCGCCTCCTCACCGTCCGCCGCCTCACCGACCACCTCGATGTCGGCCTGCGCGTCGAGCAGGGCGCGGAAACCGGCGCGGACTAGCGACTGGTCGTCGGCGAGCAGTACGCGGATCACTGGTCGTCCTCCTCGGGGGGCTGCGGGGATGTACACGATTCTCCGGCCCCGCGCGCGGGTGGCGCCGTCCGAGGTTCCCCCGTTCCCCGCAGCGGCAGCAGCGCCACCACCCGGAACCCGCCGTCCTCCCGCGCGCCCGCCTCGATCGTCCCGCCGAGTGCCGTCGCCCGTTCCCGCATGCCGGCGAGTCCGTTGCCGCTGCCGCCGGCGTCCGAGCCGGTAGCCGGGCCGTCGTCGTCGACGACGAGCCGCAGCGCGCCGCCCGCCTTGTCGAGGCGCACGCGCGCGTGGCGGGAGCCGGAGTGGCGGACGACATTGGTGAGTGCCTCCTGGACGATGCGGAAGGCGGCGAGGTCGGTGCCCGGGGAGATGCGGGGCGGGGTGCCGTCGACGTGGACGGTGAGGCCCGCGCGGGCGGCCTGTCCGACGAGTTCGGGGAGCCGGTCGAGGCCGGGGGCCGGGGTGCGCGGGGCGGCTCCGGGGGCGCGGAGGGTGTCGAGGACCTGGCGGACCTCGCCGAGTGCCTCCTTGCTGGCCGCCTTGATGGTGGTCAGGGCCGCGCGCGCCTGCCCCGGGTCGGTGTCGAGGAGGGCGAGTCCGACGCCCGCCTGGACGCTGATGACGGAGAGGCTGTGCGCGAGGACGTCGTGCAGTTCGCGGGCCATGCGCAGCCGTTCCTCGTCGGCGCGGCGCCGGGCCGCCTGGGCCTGTTCGGCGCGCTCCCGCGCCCACTGCTCACGCCGCGCAAAGGCCAGTTCGGAGACGGTGACGATCACCGCGGCCCAGGCGGCGACGCCGAGTTCCTGTCCCAGGGGCGCTGCCGAGTCGCCGCCCGGGGGCAGCCACCGGTACAGCCACTGCGCGATCAGCAGGTGGACGGCCCACAGCGTCCCGAGGGCGGCCCACGCGGCTGTGCGGTGTCCGGTGACGACGGCGGAGAGGCAGGCGAGGCCGACCGTCAGGAACACCGGTCCGTACGGGTAGCCGCCGCCGAGGTACAGGGCCACCGCCAGCGTCGTCCCCCACAGGACGGCCACGGGCTGCCGGCGACGCCACAGGAGCAGGCCGGCGGCGACGGCGAGCAGCACGCGCGCGTAGCCGTCGAGCGGCGCGCGGGTGCCCTCCTGGCCGTGGGCCGCGTAGGTCGAGCCGATGAGCACGAACGCGGTGACGAACGCGGTGGACCGCCAGGGCCACCGGTCGCCGTCCACCCAGTCCCGCGCCCACGGCGGCGGTCCGCCTCTTCGCCGTTCCTCCATACCGGCCACGCTAGACGGCACCACCGTCACCGCACGTCCACCGGGCGGAGCGGTACGGAGTACTCCGCGGGGAGTAGTTCCCGGGTTCGCCCTACCTCTCGTCCGCCGGGAAGAAGTCGGCGCTCTGGACGTACTCCATCGCCGCCGTGAACACGGGGTCGTCCAGCCGGCGTTCGAGTTCCTCCGGAGAAACGTCCTCCACGCGCGCGTGGATCCAGTACAGGTTGCCCAGGGGGTCGCGGACGCGGCCGACGCGGTCGCCGAAGAAGAGGTGGGTGACCTCGGTGACGGAGGTGGCGCCGGCCTCGACGGCGCGGCGGTGGCATGAAGAGGCTCCCAGGAGCCCCTCACAGCCGCTTGACAACATCATTGGGAATCTCCTCGTGGTCGGGTCGGCGGCCACGCCAGGGACCCTCTAGGCCAGTGGCTGTCCCACAAGGCCGATCCCGCGCGCGAGGCGTGCGGCGGCCTCGCGGAAGAACGGGTCGCGGTCCTCGACGACGCGGTGGAACTGGCCGAAGAGCTCGAAGCCGACCAGGCCGTAGAGCTGGGCCCAGGCGGCCACGAGGGCGGCTGCGGTGCCCGGGGGGAGGCCGGGGGCCAGGTCGGCGGCGATGCGTTCGGCCTCGGGGCGCAGGGCGGCCGTCAGGGGCGGTTCGGTGAGGGCGCCCGCGTGGTGGGCGTCGCGGGTGATCGCGATGAGGAGGAGTCCGACGCGGGCGGCGGCGGGGACGGTGGATCGGGGGGCGTGGTAGCCGGGGACGGGCGAGCCGTAGATCAGCGCGTACTCGTGGGGCCGCGCGAGCGCCCACGCGCGTACGGCCTCGCAGACGGCCACCCAGCGGCGTACGGCGTCGTCCCGGGCGACCTGGGCGTGGGCCTTCTCGGCGGCCTCGCCGAGGCTGTCGTACGCGTCGATGATCAGGGCCGTGAGGAGGTCGTCGCGGCTCGGGAAGTAGCGGTAGAGGGCCGAGGAGACCATGCCGAGCGCGCGGGCGACGGCCCGCAGGGAGAGCTGGGCGGCGCCGTCGGCGGCGAGCTGCCGGCGGGCCTCCTCCTTGATGGCGGCGGTCACTTCGACCCGCGCGCGGGCGCGGGCCCCGGGAAGGGTGTTCATGCCGTCCAGTCTCCCATCCGAACGGATCGGCGCACACATTGGAGAGCGGCGAACAAAAGAGAGAGCGGTGCTCTTGCAATGAGCGCACGGCTCGTGCAGACTCGGAGACACGGAACGAGAGCACTGCTCTCCGAGACTCGGGAGTCACCATGTTGCAGCCGTACTACCTCAAGGCCAGCCCCCTGAACGCCCGCCTCAACAACGTCATCGGCTGGCTCGCCCGGCACGGCCTCAGCCTGGCGGGCAGCGCCGAACTGTCCGTGAAGGGCCGCAAGAGCGGGCAGTCGCAGCGCATCCCGGTCAACCCGCACACGCACGAGGGCGCCCAGTACCTGGTCTCCGCGCGGGGCCACTCGCAGTGGGTGCGCAACATGCGCGCGGCGGGCGGCGGCGAACTGCGGGTCGGCCGCAAGGTGCGGGAGTTCACGGCCGTGGAGCTGCCCGACGCCGAGAAGACCGCGATCCTGCGGACCTACCTGGAGCACTGGGGCTGGCAGGTCGACCAGTTCTTCCAGGGGGTCACGGCGAAGTCGTCGGACGAGGAGATCGCCGCCGCGGCGGGCGACCACCCCGTCTTCCGGATCACCGTCAGGGGGTGACCTCGTCGCCGCTCTCCTGCGGCTCCGCCGCCTTGGGCCGCAACTCCACCCCGATCAGCACGCGCTGCGCGAGCGGATGCGTCCGCACCAGCTCGCCCAGGGTCGTCTTGCCCCGGGTGATCTCGGCGAACGCGCGCCAGGCGGGACGGAAGCCGGTCAGCGCCGCGTGGAACAGGCCGGGACGGCGCTCGAAGGCGGCCAGCATGCGCTTGCCGACACTCATCTCGACACCGAGGCCCGCCTTGACGGCGAACGCGTAGTTGAGGGCCTGACGGCGGGTGTCCACCGCGTCGTGCGCCTCCGCGATACGCACCGCCCACTCCCCCGCCAGCCGCCCCGAGCGCAGCGCGAAGGAGATCCCCTCACGGGTCCACGGCTCAAGCAGCCCGGCCGCGTCCCCGCACACCAGCACGCGCCCGCGCGACAGCGGCGAGTCGTCCGCACGGCAGCGCGTCAGATGACCCGAGGAGACGCTCGGCTCGAAGCCGGCGAGACCGAGCCGCCCGATGAAATCCTCCAGGTACCGCTTGGTCGCGGCGCCCTCCCCGCGCGCGGAGATCACGCCGACCGTCAGGGTGTCGTCCTTGGGGAACACCCAGCCGTAACTGCCCGGCATCGGGCCCCAGTCGATGAGGACCCGGCCCTTCCAGTCCTCGGCGACCGTCTGCGGCACCGGGATCTCCGCCTCCAGACCGAGGTCCACCTGGTCGAGCTTCACGCCCACATGTGCCCCTATGCGGCTGGCACTGCCGTCCGCGCCGACCACCGCGCGCGCCAGGAGCGTCTCGCCGCCCTGGAGGACGACGGCGACGCTGCGCCGGTCCGGGACGGCCGAGCCGTGCTGCTCGACACGTGACACCGTCACGCCCGTACGCAGCTCGGCGCCCGCCTTCTGGGCGTGCTCCACCAACTGCTGGTCGAACTCGGGGCGGTTGATCAGCCCGAACAGCATCTGACGCGAGCGGCGCGTGCGCGTGAAGCGGCCGTTGTTGGAGAACGTGACCGCGTGCACCCGGTCCTTGAAGGGCAGGTCGAAGCCGGGCGGCAACGCGTCCCGGGAGGGGCCGATGATGCCGCCGCCGCACGTCTTGTAGCGGGGCAGTTCGGCCTTCTCCAACAGCAGCACACGCCGCCCGGTGACGGCCGCCGCGTACGCGGCCGAGGCGCCGGCGGGCCCCGCGCCCACCACGACGACGTCCCACACCCGACCCGCGCCCTCGGTCTCGCGCACGTCGTCCGCCGAAGAGTTCTCGCTGCTCACGATGGTCTACTGCTCCCGATCCAGCCGCCTGTCGCACCTGTCCACCCGCATCCTACGGCGGAGATCACCGAGGTCCTCCGGTGAGGCCTCGCAGGTCCGAGCGCGTACGCTCGCTGCGAGATCTGCCGCCGTACGGACCCGTACGGACCCGTGCTCACCCCGTACAACGTCGCAGCCGCGAGGAGCGTGCCCATGTCGTCGAAATCGGTCGCCGAGACCGTCGCCTCCCTGATGCCCAGGGCTCAGGCGGAGCTGGCCGAGCTGGTGGCCTTCCGGTCCGTGGCCGACTTCGAGCAGTTCCCGCGCGCGGAGAGCGAGGCCGCCGTCCGCTGGATCACCGACGCGCTCACCGCGGAGGGCTTCAAGGACGTCTCCGTCCTGGACACCCCGGACGGCACGCAGTCCGTGTACGGCTTCCTGCGGGGCCCCGAGGGCGCGCGGACGGTCCTGCTGTACGCCCACTACGACGTGCAGCCCCCGCTGGACGAGGCGGCGTGGACGAGCCCGCCCTTCGAGCTGACCGAGCGCGACGGGCGCTGGTACGCGCGCGGGGCCGCCGACTGCAAGGGCGGCCTGATCATGCACCTGCTCGCGCTGCGCGCCCTCAAGGCGAACGGCGGCGTCCCGGTGCACGTCAAGGTCATCGTGGAGGGCTCCGAGGAGCAGGGCACGGGCGGCCTGGAGCGGTACGCCGAGGCCCACCCGGAGCTGCTGGCCGCCGACACGGTCGTCATCGGCGACACCGGGAACTTCCGCGTCGGGCTGCCGACGGTCACCGCGACCCTGCGGGGCATGACGATGCTCCGGGTGAGCGTGCGCTCGCTCGAAGGCAACCTGCACTCCGGGCAGTTCGGCGGCGCCGCCCCCGACGCCCTCGCCGCGCTCATCCGGGTCCTCGACTCGCTGCGTGCCGAGGACGGTTCGACGACGGTCGACGGGCTGGCGTCCGACGCCCGCTGGGAGGGCCTCCAGTACGACGAGGCGCAGTTCCGGCAGGACGCCAAGGTCCTCGACGGTGTCGGTCTGACCGGCACCGGGACCGTCGCCGACCGCATCTGGGCGCGGCCCGCCGTCACCGTCATCGGCATCGACTGCCCGCCGGTCGTCGGCGCCACCCCCTCCGTGCAGGCGCACGCACGCGCGCTGGTGAGCCTGCGCGTCCCGCCGGGCACGGACGCCGCCGAGGCGACGAAGCTGCTGCGCGCCCACCTGGAGGCGCACACCCCCTGGCAGGCGCGCGTGGAGGTCGAACAGGTCGGCCAGGGCCAGCCGTTCAGCGCCGACACCTCCAGCCCCGCGTACGCGGCGATGGCCGACGCCATGGCCGTCGCCTACCCCGGCCAGGAGATGCAGTACGCCGGCCAGGGCGGCTCGATCCCCCTGTGCAACACCCTCGCCGCGCTCTACCCGAGCGCGGAGATCCTCCTCATCGGCCTCAGCGAGCCCGAGGCCCAGATCCACGCGGTCGACGAGAGCGTGTCCCCGCAGGAGCTGGAGCGGCTGTCGGTGGCGGAGGCGCTGTTCCTGCGGAACTACGCGGCGAGCTGAGCGGGGGCGGCGTGGGCGGGGGTGAGGGCGTGCCGCGCGGGGTGCACGGGGTCGACTCGGTGCCACGTGGGACGTCTGCGGAGGGCACGGCTTCACGTGGCACGCCCGAGGGAAGTGCCACGCGGTCGGCCGCCCACGCCGTCGTCTCGGCAGCCCTGGCCCGCCTCGACGACGCGGAGGTGACCGCCCTCCTCGACGCGGGCGAGCGGCTGGCGACCGGCGTGGGCGGGAGCACCGCGCGCGTGGAGGTCGCCGGGCGGCCGGTGTTCGTGAAACGCCTGCCGCTGGCCGACGCGGAACTCCGCCGCTCGACAGCCGACGTCTTCGGCCTCCCGCCCGCCTGCCACTACGGCATCGGCGCCGTGCCGAGCCCCGGGTTCGGCGCCTGGCGGGAGCTGGAGGTGTACGAGACGACCACCCGGTGGGCGCTCTCGGGCCGCTTCCCGGGCTTCCCGCTGCTGCACCACGCGCGCGTACTGCCCGTCCCCGCGCCGGTGGACTCCCCCGACCTCGCGCGAGCGGTCGCGTACCGGGGACCGGCCCTCGGCGCGCGGATCGAGGCCATGAGGACGTCCTCGGCGAGCCTGACGCTGTTCCTGGAGCACTTCCCGACCACCCTGCACGACTGGCTGCGCGCTCAGGTCCACGGCCCCCGCCCGGACGAGGCGTGCGCCCTGGTGGACCGTCAGCTGACGGCGCTGACCGCCTTCCTGGCCACCACGGGCCTCGTCCACTTCGACACCCACTTCCGCAACATCCTCACCGACGGCCGACGCCTCCACCTCACCGACCACGGACTGGCGCTCTCCCCCGGCTTCGTCCTGTCCCCGGCGGAACGCGCCTTCCACACCGCCCACCGCGCGTACGACGGCGCGTACACGCGCGCGTACCTGGCCCGTTGGCTGGTCACCGAGTTCCACGGCCCCGCCGACCGCCTGGCACGCCTGCACGCGTACGCGCGCGGCGAGCGCCCTGAGGGCATGCCGGACGGAGCGGCGGCGGTGGTCCGGCGGCACGCGGCCGTCGGCGCGGTGATGGACGCGTTCGAGTCACGGCTCGGGCAGGACCCGTCGGCCGTCTTCCCCGCGGAGACGGTACGGCTGCACGCGGCCGAAGGGGACTGACCAGCCGGCCGCAGAAGGCCCCTCAGCGCCTCTCAGCAGCCCTCTCCGGCCACGGGAACGCCCGCCTCCAGGTAGATCGCCGCTCCCCGCTCCCGGGCCCGCAGGGCCCAGCGCAGGCGTTCGAAGCGGTCGGGCGGGAGGAGGCCGGCGGCCTCGTCCTCGGTGACGAAGCGCCAGGCCCGCAGTTCGGGGCCGGGGAGGGAGACGTCCGCGACGGCGCGGGCGTCCAGGCGTCCGCCGTCGTAGAGGAGGCGCAGACCGCCGTAGCGGGGGCGGCGGGGCGGTTCCCAGTCGACGACGAGGAGTTCGGGGACCTCCGTCAGCCGGATCCCGGTCTCCTCCTCGACCTCACGGACCCCCCCGCGCGCGGGCGCCTCACCGGGTTCGACGACGCCGCCGGGGAACTCCCAGCCGGGCTTGTAGGTCGGGTCGACGAGCAGGACACGGTCGTCCTCGTCGAAGAGCAGCACCCCCGAGGCGACCGTCTCCGCCGTCGGCTCGGGCGTCTGGACGATGTCGCACACCGGGACGGCGCCGGTCCCCACGGCCTCGGCGATCCGCAGGGCCGTCTCGTACGGCGTGAGGGCGCCGGAGTCGATGAGGTGGGCGTCGGCCGTCAGCCAGGCGGCGAGCGCGGCCCGGTAGGGCTCGATGTGGTCGTACGACCACTGCCGGACCCGTATCTCGCCGTCCGGGAGTTCCGGGGGGATCGGACGGCCGGCTATCCGCTCACGCAGGATCGTTTCAGCCGGGGCGAGGAGCACGTGGCGCACCGGTATGCGGCGGGCGGCGAGCCCGCCGAAGATCTCGTCGCGGTACTCCTGGCGCAGCAGCGTCATCGGCACGACCAGGGTGCCGCCGACCTCGCCGAGCAGGGCGGCGGCCGTGTCGATCACGAGCCGGCGCCAGATCGGGAGGTCCTGGAAGTCGCCGACCTCGGCGAGGTGCTTGGCCGGAAGAAGCTGGGTGAGCGCCCCGCCGACGAACTCCGGGTCGAAGAGCGTGCTGTTCGGGAGCAGGTCGCCCAGTTCCCGTGCGGTGGTCGTCTTCCCCGCGCCGAACGCGCCGTTGATCCAGACGACGGTCACGTCTCCCCCTCTTCCGTTGGCCCCCTGAGGCTTGCCCGCTCCACCCTGCCACGGAAACCAGTTCCCGTTGAGGGCCGGGTGAACGCACCGGGGCGCCGGCCCCTCAAGGCCGGCGCCCCACGCCCGTGCCGCCGTCCGCGTCAGCCGCCCTGCCCGAGCGCGTTGTCGTCGACGGCCAGACTGTCGTCGGCCACCGTGTGATCGAGACTGCTGAGCGTGTCCCCCACGTCGAGCCTCCCCACCGGGTCGTGGTCCGCCCCGTGGGACGGCGTGATCGCCGCGACGACGAATCCGGTGGCGAGGGAGGCGATGGCCAGCATGCTGCGCTTCTTCATGCCCACTCCAACGCCGGACGGCGGGGGGAGGTCACGTGCCGGTCCGGGGAGGAACACGTCCTCTGCGCAGAAACCGCCGCCGAGGACCCGGGGCGCCGGCCTCGCCGGGCCGCCCCCGCTCTCCGCCCGACCAGCCCGGATCCGGGACGGAAAAGCCTCAAGAACGCGAAGCCTCGACCGTATACATTCCACTTGACCGAAATCCCATTCGCCGGAAAATCCCTTCACTTGAGCGGTGGTCCCACAACGGTATGGACAGCGCGACCGCCCACCGGCTCCACCGGGAGACCCTGCGCGAGGTCCGGTGGAAGAACGAGCGCGCCATCCAGCGGACCTGGCAGCGCGACTACGAACTCCCGCTCCTTCCCGACCGTTCCGCCGAGGAGAACGCCGTCGTCGAGAAACTGGTCGACCGCCTCGGCATGGCGGGCGCCGACTTCCCGGATCCCGTCGAGGCCGCCGATCGGCGTGCCCAGGTCCTCGCCCGGCTGGCCGACCACCGTGTCACGGCCGTCGTCGAGGACGCGGGGCCGTCGGCGCGGGCGTCCGATGTCCGGGACAGGCGGTGAACCGCCCCACACCGCTCACACCCCCGCCGCAGCCGCCCCCTCCCCCCGCACCAACGCCGCCGCAGCCGCCCCCACCAGCCCCGCGTCCGTCCCCATCTGGGCCGGGACGATCGTGAGGCCCTGGACGAACGACAGGGTGGCGTAGTCGGTGAGATGGCGGCGGAGGGGGCCGAAGAGGACGTCGCCGGCCTTGCCGACGCCCCCGCCGATGACGACGATGCCGATCTCGACGAGCGTCGCGGTCGCGGCGATGCCGGCCGCGAGGGCCTGGGCGGCGCGGTCGAAGGACGCCACGGCGGACGGGTCGC
>NZ_JBTYMC010000079.1:0-25333 GCF_054880855.1 Streptomyces sp. S6
TACGCGGGCGCCCGGAGCCGCGGCGGCGACGTCGTCGTACGGCCCGAAGGCCGCGATCCGGTCGCCGGCCACCGCCACCGCGCCGTCTTCGACGGGGGCCGTGCCCACCGGCAGCAGCAGGGGGGCGGTGTGGATCGTCAGCACAACTGGTCCGCGCTCCGGGGCTAGTTGGAGGCCAGGAGCTTCAACTCGGGGTGGGCGGTGCCGCCTTCGATCGCCGTGGACGAGATGTGCGACATCACGCGCTGGTCGACGGGGTCGTTCGCCGGGTCGGTGTGGACGACCAAGTGCTCGTACGTGGTGGAGCGTTGGGCGGGGACACGGCCCGCGGTGCGGATCATGTCGATCATTTCCTGGAGGTTGGAGCGGTGCTTGGCACCGGCCGCCGAGACGACGTTCTCCTCCAGCATGACCGAGCCGAGGTCGTCCGCCCCGTAGTGCAGGGTCAGTTGGCCCGCGTCCTGGCCGGTGGTGAGCCAAGAGCCCTGGATGTGCGCGATGTTGTCCATGAAGATCCGGGAGATCGCGATCATCCGCAGGTACTCGAAGATCGTGGCCTGGGTGCGGCCCTTCAGGTGGTTGTTCATCGGCTGGTAGAGGTACGGGATGAAGGCCCGGAAGCCGCCCGTGCGGTCCTGGACGTCACGGATCATCCGCAGGTGCTCGATGCGTTCGGCGTTGGTCTCGCCGGTGCCCATCAGCATCGTCGAGGTGGACTCGACGCCCAGGTTGTGCGCCGTCTCCATGATCTCCAGCCAGCGCTCCCCGGACTCCTTCAGGGGCGCGATCGCCTTGCGGGGGCGCTCGGGCAGCAGCTCCGCGCCGGCGCCCGCGAAGGAGTCGAGACCGGCTGCGTGGATACGGGTGATGGCCTCCTCGACGGAGACGCCAGAGATCCGGGCCATGTGCTCGACCTCGGAGGCGCCCAGCGAGTGGATCACGAGCTGCGGGAACGCGTCCTTGATCGCCTTGAAGTGCTTCTCGTAGTACTCCACCCCGTAGTCCGGGTGGTGGCCGCCCTGGAACATGATCTGCGTCCCGCCGAGTTCGACGGTCTCCGCGCACCGGCGGAGGATGTCGTCGAGGTCGCGCGTCCAGCCCTTGTCCTTGTCCTTGGGCGGGGCGTAGAAGGCGCAGAACTTGCACGCCGTGACGCACACGTTCGTGTAGTTGATGTTCCGCTCGATGATGTACGTCGCGATGTGCTCGGTACCGGCGTACCTCTTGCGGCGTACGGCGTCGGCGGTGGCGCCCAGCGCGTGCAGCGGGGCGTCCCGGTAGAGGACGAGAGCCTCCTGCGGGGTGATCCGCCCACCGGCTGCCGCACGGTCGAGGACGGCTGTGACATCAAAGGAAGTGAGGTCGGCCTTCTCGGTCACCGGCGTCCCTTTCGTAAGGGTTGTGGACGGACCGGGCCAGCCTACGCCAGCGGTACTACGGGGCTCGCTTCAGGCCGTCCACGCCCCTGCCAGTACCCCTAGTACCGCCCCGGCGATCAGGAACGGCCCGAACGCGATCGTCGTCGCCCGGGACCTGCGGACGACGGCCAGGGCGCCCCCGTACAACGCGCCGAGCGCGAACCCGGTGAAGGCGCCGAGGAGGAGGGTGTTCCACCCGTACCACCCGAGTACGGCCCCGAGTCCGACCGCGAGCTTCGCGTCCCCGTACCCCATGCCCTCCGGGTTCAGCAGGTGGAGCACCAGGACCGCGGCTCCGAGGACGACGGCGCCGAGCAGTGCGGTCGGCCACGCGCCCGTGTGCCCCGGGACCAGCGCTGCCGCTCCCAGCAACAGGGGTGCGGTGACGCCGAGTCCGAGCGTCAGCGGGTCCGGGAGGCGTCGTACCTGTACGTCCACCGACGCCAGTACCACCCAGGCGGGCAGGAGCAGCAGCCAGACGGCGAGTTCGGGGTGGGGGCCGGTGGTCAGGGCGAGGGTGGTGGCGAGGAGGGCGGTGAGTACCGCGTAAGGGGTACGGGGGTGACCGTAGGGGACGGCGTTCCGCTTGCCGCACGGTTCGCAGCGGGCCGGGCCGAGCCAGCCCCGTAGGGGATGACCCGCAGGGCACTCCCGACGCCAGCCCTCGTCCTCGTCCTCGGGGTCGTCCTCGTCCTCGTCCTCGGGGTCGTCCTCCAGAGGTACGGAGAACCGGTACACGGCCCGGGGCAGCAGCGCACCCGTCGCGGCGCCCCACCCCGCCGCCCCGGCGGCGATCGCCCACAGCTCGGTCGTCACGGACCGATACTGCCCCACCGTCCGGCCGTGACTCCCCCGCGCTCCTCCCGGGAGAGCCCTTCGGCACCCGTGTCATGATCCCGAGATGGACCTCCTTCCGATCAGCGGGGCGACGCTGGCCACGGAGCCGACGGTGCTCGCGTCGGTGCGGACGATCAGCGCGCAGTACGGCGTGGACTACCTGGACGACCGGGCCGTGACCGCGATGTTCGACGAGCGGCGGGATGCCCTGCACTGGAGCCGGCGGGGCCCGCTGGTCCGGTTCGGCGGGCTCGCGCTGCTGGTCGGCGTGGTGTGGCCGGTCGTCGGTCCGGAGGTTCCCGCGTTCGCCGACGAGCCCGTCCTCGCCTACGGTCCCGCCGTCCCGGTCCTCACCGTCGGCATCGGCCTCCTGATCTCCGTCCACGCCCGCTGGAAGCGGGAGTTGGAGCATCCGGCCCTGATCGGCTACCGGCACGTCCTCGGGGTGGCCCGCTCACGCGGCCTGCCGGTGACGCACGTACCGGCGTGGCTGGAGGGACGCTCGGGGTACGGGGGGACGAGGCCGGCGGTTCCGGTGCCGGTGTACCGGCCGAGGGCGGGTGATACCCGTAATACCCCCGAGGTCCCCCCGGTACCGGCCTCCGTCCCCCCGCCACCTGACTCCGTCGCCGCGTACGAGGAGATCGCCGGCCGGGGTGGCCGGCACGACGAGGCCGGCTGCCTCCTCGTCGTCGCCGGGCTGATCGGTGCGGCCTACGGCTGGTGGGAGGGCGTGCCCCTCGGGTACCTCGGGCTGGTCCTCGTCCCCCTCGCCGTCCGGGTCTGGCTGGCCGGGAGCAGGCAGGGCAAGGAGAAGGAGCGGCTCCGCGAAGAGGCGCTGGCCTATGTCGAGACGGTCGCCAGGGCGCAGGCCGCGGGCGCCGTCGTTCCCGAACTCTCCCCGCGGCTGCGGAAGCTGCTGGACGAGGAGCAGTGGCTGGGGCGGCGCTGAGCCCCGTACCCCCTACGGCCGCAGCAGGTCCACCTTCACGTCCGCCGGGAACCCGGTGGTCGGCCCCACCCTGCGGGCGAACTCCGCGACGGCCGCCAACTGGGGTGCGCCGAGGCTGAAGTCGAGGGTCGTGAAGTACTGCTGGAGGATCTCCTCGTCGAACTCCTCCCAGCGGGCGGCCTGTTCGGCGACCTTGCCGACCTCGTCGAGGGAGAGGTTGCGGGAGGAAAGGAAGGCGCGGTGGACCTCGCGGGTGAGTTCGGGCTCGCGGTCGAGGTAGTCGCGGCGGGCGGCCCAGACGGCGAAGACGAAGGGGAGCCCGGTCCACTCCTTCCAGAGGGCGCCGAGGTCGTGGACCTGGAGTCCGTAGCGCGGCCCGTCGAGGAGGTTGGCCCGCAGGGCGGCGTCACCGATGAGGACGGCGGCCTCGGCCTCCTGCATCATCAGACTCAGGTCGGGGGGGCAGGTGTAGTACTCGGGGGTGACGCCGAACCGGTCGGCGAGCAGGAGCTGGGCGAGCCGGACGGAGGTGCGGGAGGTCGAGCCGAGGGCGACGCGTGCGCCGTCCAACTGGTCGAGGGGGACCTGCGAGACGATCACGCAGGACATGACGGGCCCGTCGCAGCCGACCGCGATGTCCGGGAAGGCGACCAGGTCGTCGGCGTTGCGCAGGAACTCGACGAGGGTGATCGGCCCGATGTCGAGGTCCCCCCGCACGAGCCGCTCGCTGAGCTTCTCCGGGGTGTCCTTGGTCAGCTCAAGATCGAGCAGCGTGCCCGTTCTCGCGAGCCCCCAGTAGAGGGGCAGGCAGTTGAGGAACTGGATGTGGCCGACACGCGGCCGGGTGCGAGAATTGTCCACATCGCGAGGCTAGACCCCAGTCGGGTAGGGTGCGGAGTCACCCCCCACCATCCCCCCAGGGTCTTACGGGTATCAGGAAGCTCTCCGATCCGTCCACGCCCCACCCCGGCGTCAACCCTTACTCGGCCGTTTCAAACCTCCGAGTGACGTGATCTTGACCTCTATCGCTTTCGGCTGCCTGCGTGCTAGGCTCGCCGCAAGTTGCAGTTTGGTTTCCCTTGCAGTACAGAGCCTGCGGAGCATGTGACCGCGGGCTCTCGACGTTTTCGGAAGTTTGCAGTTGTGCAGCACTGTTTTCACACTTGCAGGTTCTGGAGCAGGGCGACCCTTTGAGCCCAAGGAGGGCTTATGGCTACCGGAACCGTGAAGTGGTTCAACGCCGAAAAGGGCTTTGGTTTCATCGCCCAAGAAGGCGGCGGCCCCGACGTCTTCGTCCACTACTCCGCGATCAACGCCTCGGGTTTCCGTTCCCTGGAGGAGAACCAGCAGGTCTCCTTCGACGTGACCCAGGGCCCGAAGGGCCCGCAGGCGGAGAACGTCACCCCGGTCTGATCGTCCGGGCGACTGCCGGAACCGGCAGCGTGATCGCAGTCTGAGAGCACCACCCAAGGAGCCCCGCGCCTTCCGGCGACGGGGCTCCTGCCTTTTCCTCCGGCGCCTATTCCCGCGAGCGTCTTTCTTCCGGTCGACCGTCGCGGCGTCGAATTCATTTTCCGTTCACGTGTGCTGCATGACGAGCACGAACTTCGTTCCGGCCGCCATCGCCTCGTACGTGTGCGGCACATCTCCGCGATACGACAGGTAATCTCCCGGACCGACGTCCACGCCCTCCCCACGCGGCCCCGCTTTCACCCTTCCCTCGGTCACCACGATGTGTTCGACGGTCCCTGGAATATGCGGTTCGGATTCCCGGACGGTGCCCGGTTCCAGCCATACGTAGTAAATGTCCCGGCGTGCTCCGGGCGGGCTCGCGGACAACAGCGTCGCGAGATAACTCGACTGTTCCGAGTGCACTTTGGGGCCGTCCCCCGCGCGGATGACCTGGACCGGTGCCGTCGGCGGTTCGACCAGCGCGCTGAACGGTACGCCGAGCGCGACCGCGAGCGCCCAGATCGTCTCCATTCCCGGGTTGCCGCTGGCCGACTCCAGCTGGGACAGGGTGGATTTCGCGATGCCGGCGCGTTTGGCCAGCTCGGACAGGGACAGGCCGGTCCGGGCGCGCTCCCGCTTCAGCGAGGCCGCGAGCCATTCGAGGGGTTCACTCACGCCGGATTCCACCACTCCCACTCCGTTCGCTGCACCAGTACGACCGTTCGCCTTGACGAACGACATCCCTTGCGTTCATTTTAGAGAACATGCGTTTGCCATGTCGAACACCCCTGAGAGGGTCCGGTCTGCTCCGTGACGTGTTCCTCGTCTGTCTGGCCAGCGGGGTCGTCGGGGTCTCCTTCGGTGCGATCGCCGTGACGGGCGGCCTGCCGGTCTGGGTGCCGGTGGTTATGTCACTGGTCGTCTACGCGGGATCGGCCCAGTTCAGCGCGGTCGGTGTACTGATCGCCGGGGGCGGTCCGCTGGCCGCCGCCGCGGCCGGGCTGGTCCTCAACACCCGTACCGCCGCCTACAGTCTGGCCGTCGCCGAGGACATCGGACGGCGCCCGCTCACCCGGCTGCTCGGTGCCCACCTCGTCACGGACGAGACCGTCGCCTTCACCCTCGCGCAGTCCGGGGCGGCCCGGCGCCGGGCCGCGTTCTGGACGTCGGGGCTCGCCCTGTTCGCCGTGTGGAACACCGCCGTCCTCGTCGGCGCGCTGGCTGGACAGGCACTCGGGGACACCGACCGCTTCGGTCTCGACGCCGCGTTTCCGGCGATCCTGGCCGCGCTCGTGCTGCCCGCTCTCCGTGCGGACCCCCGGGTCCGGGGTCCGGTCGCGCTCGGTGCGGTGCTCGCCCTCGTCGCGGTCCCGCTCCTGCCGACGGGCATCCCCGTCCTCGTCGCCCTCCTGGGGCTGTTCCTGTACGACCCCGCCGCCTCCACCCCGTACGACCCTGAGGTGACCCCATGAGTCCGACCGTCACCGCCGTCCTCCTCCTGGTTCTCGGGACGTACGCCTTCCGGCTGACCGGGCCGCTTCTGCACGGCCGGGTGACGCTTTCCGCGCGGGTCCAGGGGATGCTGTCCGCCGGAGCGGTCGTCCTGCTGGTGGCGATGCTGGTCACGGGGGCGGTGACCGAGGGTGGAGGGTTCTCCGGGTGGGCTCGTCCTGTGGGGGTACTGGTCGGGGTCGGGCTGGCGTGGCGACGGGCGCCGTTCGTGGTGGTGGTGCTGGGGGCGGCGGGTACCGCTGCGGTACTACGGGGGGTGGGGATCGGGTGAGGGGACGTCGACGCGGGGCGGCCGGCGGTCACAGGCGTTGTCAGTGGCTCCCGTTAGGGTCCCCGGTCATGACTGACTTCCTCGACACCACCCGTACTTTCTACGACGCCGTCGCCGAGGACTACTCGGAGCTGTTCCGGAACGAACTCGCCGACCGGCCCTTGGAGCGGGCCGTGCTCGGGCTGTACGCCGAACTCGTCGGTGAGGGTGGGAAGGTGGCCGATCTCGGGTGCGGTCCCGGGCGGTCGGCGGGGCACCTGTCCCGGCTCGGGCTCGACATGACCGGGCTCGACCTGTCGGAGTCGATGCTGGCGGTGGCCCGCCGCGAGAACCCCGAGATCCCCTTCCACCACGGCTCGATGTTCGACCTCCCCTTCGAGGACGGCTCCTTGGACGGCGTCATGTGCTGGTACTCCTCCATCCACACACCCGCCGCCGAACTCCCCCGCCTCTTCGCCGGCTTCCATCGCGTCCTCGCACCCGGCGGTCACCTCCTCCTCGCCTTCCAGGTCGGCGACGAATCCCGCCGCCACGACCAGCCCTGGGGACACCCCGTCTCCCTCGACTTCCTGCGCCGGCGGCCGGAGTTCATGGAGGACCTCCTCAAGAAGACCGGCTTCACGATGCTGTCCCGGACGGTCCGCGAGGCCAGGAGCGACGAGAAGACTCCGCACGCGTTCTTGATCGCCCACCGCACGGACATCGCCGAGTGATCACAGCACCGAGCGCACCTCACTCCAACACTCCTCGCTGAGCAGCGACTTGAACCGGGGGAAGAGAACCAGCAGCTCCGGCCCCCACTTCTCCCGGAACGCCACGTCGTGCATCGCGAGGTCGAGTTCGTTGGCGACCGTCAACTCCACGAAGTCGCTCAGGCGTTGGCGGTCGGGGTACAGGGTCCGTCCGGTGAACCGGTCGTGGAACGGGGACCCCGGCCCGGTCAGGTGCGGATAGGTGGCCGCGCGGTCGCAGCTCGCGTAGAGGTGGACGACGGCTTCCGTCTCGGCACCGGCCAGGTCGACGAGTTCGGTGCGGCGGTCCGGCGGGAACAGGGGGTGGGGGAAGCCGTCGGTGCCGTAGAACGCGTGGGCCAGGCCCGCGAGCCGGAGGGCCTCTCGGGCGTTCCACGAGGCGAGGAGGTCGTGGACGCGGTGGAGGTGGGTGAGGAGGGTGCCGCCGGGGTGCGGGGTGGTGGCGGCCCCCAACTCGGTCAGCGCGGCGGTCAGTTCGTCCTTGCTCATCGGTGGCCCTCCTTGCCGGGACGGGTCGTGGAACGGGAGGTGAGGCTGTGGCCGACGGTAGCCCGTGGACACGCGGGCGGGAACAGGCACGGCGCGCAGCAGGGCGAAGTGCCGCACTAGAGTGCCCGGATGATCGAGGTGCCTGAAACCTTCGTCCGGACCACCGTCGACCGTGAGGGGGAGGCCGGTGAGTGTTGGCTTGCCGAACTGCCGGGGATCGTCGGTGAGTTGCTGGGGCAGTGGGGCTGTGTGCAGGACGGTGAGCTGACGCACGGCGGGGTCGGGATCGTCGTACCCGTAGTACGGGAGGACCGGTCGGCGGCGGTTGTGAAGGTCTCCTTTCCGCATCCGGGCAATGCCCATGAGCCGGATGCCTTCGCCGCCTGGGGCGGGAAGGGGGCCGTGCTGCTGTACGAGCGGGACGACGCGCGGTTCGCGATGCTGCTTGAGCGGGTCGAGGCGGCGACGTTGGGGGACGTGGAGCGCGATGAGGATGTGATCGCCTCGGTTGCCGGGGAGATCAGTCGGCGGCTTGCCGTTCCCGCGCCGGGGCAGTTGCCTCGGCTCAGTGATCGGGCGGACGAGTGGGCGGCCCAACTCGACTTGGATGCCGCCGAGTTGGCGCACGGCATGCCGGACCGGGTGCTCGACTTCGCTCACGAGACGATCCGGGACCTCGGGCGCCGTCAGCCCGGCACCCTCGTCCATGGAGATCTGCACGCCAGGAACATCCTGCGCGCCGGGCGGGAGCCGTGGCTCGCGGTGGATCCGAAGGGGTATGTGGGGGACCCGGGGTACGACGGGGCGAACTTCCTGAAGACGCGGGCGTTCTCGCTGCTGGCCGCGCCGGATCTGCTGGTCGCGGCGTCGCGGGTGGTGGACGTCTTCGGGGAGGCCGCCGGGATCGAGCGGGAGAGGCTGCGCCGCTGGGCCCAACTGCACGCCGTGCAGGCCGCGTTCTGGTCGAGGCGGCACGGGTTCCGGGTGGCGAGGGGCGGGCCGGAGCTGGACCGGCTCACCCTGTTCGCAGAGGAGTTGGCGGGACTGCTGACCGACGGAAAAGCGTTTGCGGCGGCGCGTGAGCTGCCCGAGCATCACCGACCATGACGACCACACCCGCGCGCCCGCTCGCCCTGCTCACCGGAGTCGGCCGGACCGTCGGCATCGGCGCGGGCATCGCGGCTCAACTCGCCTCGTCCGGCTGGGACATCGCGTTCACGTACTGGACGGCGTACGACGACCGCATGACCTGGGGCCGGGAGTCCGGCGCCACCGAGGCGATCACGGCCGGGCTCGTGGAACGCGGTGCGGCCGTGCACGCGGTGGCGGCGGACCTCGCCGACCCCGAGGCCCCGGCGTGGATCTTCGACGAGGTCGAGGAGCGGCTCGGCCCGGTCACCGCGTTGGTGATGTGTCACTGCGAGAGCGTCGACTCGGGCATCCTCGACACGAGCGTGGAGAGCTTCGACCGGCACTTCGCGGTGAATTCCAGGGCGAGTTGGCTGCTGATCCGGGAGTTCGGACGACGGTTCGCCGCCCCGTACGGCACGGGCCGGATCGTCGCTCTGACCAGCGACCACACCGTGCACAACCTCCCCTACGGGGCGAGCAAGGGCGCCTTGGACCGCATCACGCAGGCCGCCGCGCACGAGCTGGCGCACCTCGGGATCACCGCGAACGTCGTCAACCCCGGCCCGGTGGACAACGGTTGGATGGACGACGAGGTCCGCGCCATGGCCCTGGGCCGAACTCCCTTGAACCGGCTGGGCACTCCGCAGGACACCGCCCACCTGATCGACTTCCTCTGCTCACCTCAGGGGCAGTGGATCAACGGCCAACTCCTGATGAGCAACGGCGGGTTCGCGTCGTAGCCGCTGGGCTCAGTGCGCTGTGTACAGCCCCTCCACGACCTCGGAGAAGTCCCGCAGGATCGCCTCCCGCCGGAGTTTCATCGACGGCGTCAAGTGCCCCGCCGCCTCGGTGAAGTCGCCCGGCAGGACGACGAACCTGCGGATGGACTCCGGGCGGGAGACCAGCTTGTTGGCCTCGTCGACGGCGCGTTGCACGACGGACTCCAACTCTTCGTCCCCGAGGAGGAGTTCGATGGGGACGGGGTGCTTGCCGTTCATCCGGCGCCAGTGGGTGACGCCTTCGGGGTCGAGGGTGATGAGGGCGGAGACGTAGGGGCGGCCGTCGCCGAGGACCATGCACTGGGAGATCAGGGGGTGGGAGCGGAGCCAGTCCTCAAGTGGGGCCGGGGCGACGCTCTTTCCGCCCGCCGTGATGATCATTTCCTTCTTGCGGCCGGTGATCGTGAGGTAGCCCTCGTCGTCCAACTCCCCTATGTCGCCGGTCGCCAGCCAGCCGTCGGGCGCCGCGGGGACGACACCTCCGGCGGCGGGGTCCCAGTAGCCGCGCAGGACGTGGTCACCGGCGATGAGGATCTCGCCGTCCGCCGCGATCCGGATGCGGGTGCCTGGCATGGGCCAACCGACCGTGCCCAGACGGGGTTTGAGGGGTGGGGTGCACGTCGTCGCGCCGGTCGTCTCGGTGAGGCCGTAGCCCTCGTAGATCTCGATGCCGGCGCCGAGGTAGAAGGAGGACAGGCGGCGGCCGAGCGGGGAGCCCCCGCAGATGGCGTGCCGGACCTTGCCGCCCATGGCGCCCCGGATCCGGCGGTAGACGAGTGGGTCGTAGAAGGTGCGGGCGGTGCGCAGGGCTGCGCCTGGGCCGGGGCCGGTGCCGGTCTTCTGCGCCTCGACGGCCTCGCCGTAGCGGCGGGCGACCGAGACGGCCCGGTCGAAGGAGGTGACCCGGCCGCCCGCCTCGGCGCGCGCCCGTGCCACGTTGAAGACCTTCTCCAGCATGTAGGGGATGGCGAGCAGACAGGTCGGCTTGAACGCGGCGAGGTCCGGAAGAAGGTGTTCGGACTTGATGCTCGGCGCGTGGCCGAGGCGGACCCGGGCGCGGATGGCGGCGATGGCGACCATCCGGCCGAAGACGTGGGACATCGGCAGGAAGAGGAGGACGGAGACCTCGATGCCCTGCGCCTTGAAGACGGGGTGGAGAAGCTCGATCGCGTTGTCCACCTCGGCGAAGAAATTGCCGTGGGTGAGGGCGCAGCCCTTGGGCCTACCCGTAGTACCCGAGGTGTAGATCAGGGTGCACAGGGTGTCCGGGGTGAGCATCCCCCTGCGGATCTCCACCTCGGCGTCCGGGACGTGCACGCCGGCTTCCGCGAGCCGGTCGACGTGGCCCTTCTCCATGACCCAGATGTGCCGCAGGTCGGGCAGCCGGTCGCGCTCGGGGCCGATCGCGGCGGCCTGGCCGAGGGTCTCGGTGACGAGGGCGACGGCGCCGGAGTCCTGGAGGATCCAGCGCACCTGGAAGACGGAGGAGGTCGGGTAGACGGGGACGGTGACGAGGCCGGCCGCCCAGGCGCCGAAGTCGAGGAGCGTCCACTCGTAGGTCGTACGGGCCATGATGGCGACCCGGTCCCCGGGTACGAGGCCCTCGGCGATGAACCCCTTGGCGACGGCGTGCACCTGGGCGGCGAACTGTGCCGCCGTCACGTCGCTCCACTGCCCCTCGGCGTCCCGTCGGCTGAGGACGACCCTGTCGGGTGCCACCGCCGCGTTGTCGTACGGGAGTTCCGCGAGGGAGCCGTGGGTGACGGTCGGTGCGAACGCCGGTACGGCCGCCTCGCGGACGACTCCGTCGAGCCGCCGCACCTCGGGCTCGACGAGGGCGGGGGGAGTGCCGTCGGCGTAGTCGGCCGAAGTGGGGTACGGGGTGGACACAGGCGGCTCCCTGGGCGTGCAGCGGAGTAACTGCTTGCTGCAAGACGTACGTGCCTGGTGTGCCGAGGCGTTCAGCCTTGGAGCCTCGGGGACAGTGGTTACCAGCGGTTCGGCAAGCGATCGTACGGTGCTGTCGTGGGGGGCCTGTGAGGATCGGGAGATGGTCCGGGGGTGGGGCTGTGCAGTATCGAGGATATATGAGGAAGTGTCACATTCGCTCCAGCACGGCGGTCACCCCCTGTCCCCCGGCGGCGCAGATCGAGATCAACCCCCGCCCGGGGGCGTCCCGTTCGGCGAGCAGCTTGGCCAGCGTCGCGACGATCCGGGCGCCCGTCGCCGCGAAGGGGTGACCGGTCGCCAGGGACGAGCCGGTGACGTTGAGCCGCTCGCGGTCGACCGGCGCGAGCCCCTGCTTCTCCCAGGCGGCCAGCGTGGCCAACACCTGTGAGGCGAACGCCTCGTGGATCTCGACGAAGTCGAAGTCCCCCATGTCCAGGCCGGTTCGCTCCAGCATGCGCGGCACGGCGTACGCGGGCGCCATCAGCAGCCCGTCCTCGCCGCCCGCCACATCACCGCGCACGAAGTCCACGGCCGCCGTCTCGTACGCCGTCAGGTACGCCATCGGCTCCAGCCCCCGCATCTGTGCCCACTCTTCGGAGGCGAGGAGCACGACGGCGGCGCCGTCCGTGAGCGGCGTCGAATTGCCCGCCGTCATCGTGGGGTCGGGGCCGTCGGTGCCGAACACCGGCTTCAGGGCGGCGAGTTTCTCGACGGTCGAGTCGGGGCGCAGGTTCTGGTCCTGCTTGAGGCCCCGGAACGGGACGACGAGGTCGGTGAAGAAGCCGCTCTCGTAGGCCTCCGCGAGGCGTTGGTGGCTCGTCGCCGCCAACTCGTCCTGTTCCGCACGGGAGATGCCCCAGGCGCGGGCGGTCACCGCCGCGTGCTCACCCATCGAAAGGCCGGTGCGGGGCTCGGAGTTGCGCGGGATGTCGGGGACCAGGTGGCCGGGGCGGATCTTCGCGAGGGCCTTGAGGCGGGCGCCCGTCGATCTGGCGCGGCGGACCTCCAGCAGGATGCGGCGCAGGTCGTCGTTGACGCCGAGCGGGGCGTCGCTCGCGGTGTCGACGCCGCCCGCGACGGCGGAGTCCGTCTGCCCGAGGGCGATCTTGTTCGCGGCGGCGATGATCGCCTGGAGCCCCGTGCCGCACGCCTGCTGGATGTCGTACGCCGGGGTGCGCGGGTCCAGTTTCGAGCCGAGGAGCGTCTCGCGGGCGAGGTTGAAGTCACGGCTGTGCTTGAGGACCGCTCCGGCGACGAACTCCCCCACCACGCCCGGGACATCGAGGCCGTGGCGCAGGGCGAGGCCGTTCACCGCAGCCGTCAGCATCTCCTGGTTGGAGGCCGTCGCGTAGGGGCCGTCGGAGCGTGCGAAGGGGGTACGGGCGCCGCCGATCACCGCGACCCGGCGGGCGCGCGGGGGCTCGACCGGGGGCTTCGACTCGCCGTCGCGCACCAGCTCCAGGGGACTCATCTCGACCTGCTCCTCACCCTTGACCTAGACTTACCCAAGGTAACCTTACTCCGGAGTAAGTAATTTCGCCGGGCCCGTGAAAGAACGTGGAAGAACTGGGGAGACGTCCATGGCCGACCGCTATCTGAGCTTCACCGCCACCGCACCCGGCCGATTCCTCACCCGCCGGCTCGGCCTGCCGCAGCCCGCCGCGCTCCAGCGCTGGTCGCCCGAACACCCGTCTCTCACCGGCACCTTGGTTCACCTTACGGCCGGCACCCCGACCCTGGACCTGCCACCCGTCCTCGCCCGTACGGGACTTGCCGCCGGCTCCGGCGATCCGGCCGCCGTCGTCCTCGACGCGACCGGGGTGCGGGACGTCGAGACGCTCGCCGAGGTGCACGCCGCACTGCACCCCGTCGTCCGGTCCGTCGCCCCGAGCGGGCGAATCGTCGTACTGGGGGCGCCACTTGACCCGGACGACCACCACCAGGCAGCCGTGCAGCAGGCGTTGGAGGGGTTCACCCGGTCGCTCGGCAAGGAGATCGGGCGGGGGCGGACGGTGAACCTGGTGCGGGCGGTCGACGCCGGAACCGCCGAGTCGACGCTGCGGTTCCTGCTCTCGCCGAAGTCCGCGTACGTCAGCGGGCAGGTCGTCGAGGTGGGCCCCGGTGCGGCGTACACGGGGGACTGGGGGGCGCCCCTCACCGGCCGGACCGCCCTCGTCACCGGCGCCGCGCGGGGCATCGGCGCGGCCGTCGCCGAGACCCTGGCCAGGGACGGCGCCGACGTCGTCGTCCTCGATGTCCCGCAGGCCGAGGAGGAGGCCCGGCGGCTCGCGGAGCGGATCGGTGGGCGGGCGCTGGCGCTGGACATCACGGCGGACGACGCCGGGGAGCGGATCGCGGGCGAACTCCCGGACGGGCTCGACGTGTTGATCCACAACGCCGGGATCACCCGGGACCGGCGGCTGGTCAACATGCCTGCCGAGCGGTGGGGTTCGGTGCTGGACGTGAACCTCGCGAGTGTGCTGCGGACCACCGACACGCTGCTCGGGAAGGGGACGCTGCGGCCGGGCGGGCGGATCGTCGCGACCGCGTCCATCGCCGGACTCGCGGGGAACTCGGGGCAGACCAACTACGGTGCCAGCAAGGCCGGGATCGCCGGACTCGTCCGGGGGTTCGCGCCGCGCGCGCTCGCCGAGTACGGGGTGACCGTGAACGCCGTCGCACCCGGGTTCATCGAGACGAAGATGACCGCCGCCGTGCCGCTGTTCATCCGGGAGGCCGGGCGGCGGATGAACTCCCTTGCGCAGGGCGGGATTCCGGCCGACGTCGCCGAGACGACGGCGTGGCTCGCGCACCCCGCGTCCGGGGCGGTCAACGGGCAGGTCGTGCGGGTGTGCGGCCAGAGTCTGCTGGGGGCCTGATGGCGACGACGACCCTGGGCGCCGTGCCGTCCCTCGTCCCGCTCTTCGTCCGGGGCGCGCTCCTCTCCCCCGTCAAACGGCCGCGTCCCGACGCCGAGTTCGCGCGTGAGCGGCTCGTCGTTCCCGGGCTGCGGGTCGATCTCGCGCGGCTCTCCGCGTATGAACGGGTCTGCGGGTTCGACGCCGGGGACGGTTCGTTGCCGGTGACCTATCCGCACGTCCTCGGGTTCCCGCTCGCCATGCGGCTGATGAGCGCGCGGAGCTTTCCGCTGCCGCTGCTCGGGCTGGTCCACACGTCCATCGAGATCAGCAGGTACGAGGCGCTCGCGGCGGGTGGGGTGTACGAACTCGGCGTGCATGTCTCGGCGTTGGCGGCGCATCGGCGGGGGACCGAGGCGTCGGTCGTCACGGAGTTGCGGTGCGAGGGGGGCCTTGTGTGGGAGTCGCGGAGTACGTATCTCGCTCGGCACCGGACAACAGTGGCCCCGGAGAAGGTTACTGAGGCGCTGTCAGATCCGGTGCCGTTGACTGCGCTTGACGAGTGGCGGCTCGCCGGAGACCTCGGGCGGCGGTACGCCTCGGCTTCCGGGGATCGCAACCCGATCCATCTCCACCCCCTCACCGCCCGGCTGTTCGGGTTTCCTCGCGCCATCGCACACGGCATGTGGACAGCCGCTCGCTGCCTCGCCGCGCAGGAGACGCCGTCAGCCGTGCGGGTGCGGGCGGAGTTCCGGGCACCGGTGCTGCTGCCGTCGGTTGTGGCGTTCGCGTCGGGCGGGGGGCGGTTCGAGTTGCGGGAGAAGGGGCGGGACGGGGTGGCTGGGCGAGTGCATGTGAGTGGGCGGGTGGACGCGTTGACCGGGCGGGGGTGAGGTGGGCTGGTGCGGGTTCGGTGGGGGCTGGGGTGGGGGCGTTGTCGCTCACCCGCGCTTGCGGGGTGCCGCTGCGCCCACCCGTGCCGCCCCATGGGGGTACCTCCCAGGCCTTTGAGGCACTGGGGGAAGCACGACTGCCCGCAGCTGGGTGGCGGGAGGAGACGGCGGCTGCGGGCGAGTGCGGGTGCGGCGCGGATGGCCGTAGTTGGGGCGGGGGAAAGGACGTGGCTGCGAGTGGGGGTGAGTGGGTATGGCGGCGTAGTCGGCTTTTAGGGGCGCGGGGCTGTATCGATGTGCGGCTCCGCCGCGTGGGCGCGAACGGCCACGACGGGCCCGCAGTCGTTCGCGTGCCGAACCACCCGAGTTGGCGGGCGGGGTGTTTGCGGCTCGGGGCCGGTGCGTAGGTGGTGTGGCCGGCTTCAGTTCGGGTGGGGTGGGGGTTAGTCCGGGGGTGACCAGGTGCGGGTGCCTGTCATCAGGTTCGACAGGCCCGACCAGGCGAAGTTCATCAGGGTTGTGGCGGCTTCGCGAGCCGTGACGCCGTCTGTGGTGTTGGCCCAGACCGCGAGGGACTCGGCGGCTCCGACCAGGGCTTCGGCGAGGCCGGCGACCTCGCGTTCGGGGAGGTGGGGGTCGCGGTGGGCGGAGCGGGCGGCGGCGACTATGAGGCCGGTGACGAAGGCCACGATCTCCTCGCGCATCGCGGCGACTTCGCGGGCGAAGCGTTCGCCGTGGGTGCGGGCCTGGAGGTGGAGGACGGACCAGGCGTCCTGATGCTCGGCGGTGTGGGTGAAGAACGCCCGCAGCCCGTCCCAGAGTTGGCGGTCGGCGGGGAGCGCCGCGTCGACCGAGGAGCGGATCGCGGCGACGAGGGCGGCGGCCTCGCGGCGGATGCACGCGGTGAAGAGGTCGTCCTTCGAGTTGAGGTACAGATACACCAACGGCTTGGAGACGCCCGCGAGTTCGGCTATCTCGTCCATCGAGGCAGCCATGTAGCCCCGGCGTCCGAAGGTCCGAACTGCGGCGTCCAGCATCTGCTGCTCACGGACCGCGCGCGGCATCCGCTTGGTCTTCACGGCACCCATGGAGCCAAGGTTAGGGCCTGTCCGGGGGTTCAACTCCCCCGGAGAACGTGGCCCTTGGCCGGAATCAGGAGGTCTGCCCCTGGACGCGGGGCGCCACCTCGTCGGCCTGGACGTCTTCCTGAGCGCGGTTGGCCTCCAGGTTCGCCTTCATCCGGTCCACGCGCGCGACGACGTTCTCGGAGGCCCGGTCCCGCTCCTTGCGCAGCACCACGAAGCTGATCGGCGCGGAGAGCACCAGCGCGAGCAGCACGATCCACATGCCGTTGGAGTCACCGAGGCCGCGCGGGACGATCCCGGAGTAGACGAGCGCCCAGACGACCCCGAGGCAGCCCACGAGGATCCCGAGGCGCATCAGCGTGTAGCGGAGCATGGCAATCCACTCTTCCGGTTCGAAAAGGTCCGTCGTCCAGTCAACCACGCCGGTCGGGCGATCTTGGACGGGGGTCGGGCGGGGGTCAGGTGAGGGGCAGCAGCATGACGATGTCGTCGCGGTCGTCCCCCGGCGCTACCCGGATCGCGTCCGGCACGCGGCCGACCTCCTTGTACCCGTACGACCCGTAGAACCGCTCCAGACCGAGGCCGCCCCGGCAGGTGAGGCGGATCGCCTCGATGCCGTCGAGGGAGCGGGCGGCGGACTCGGCGGCGGCGAGCAGGCCGTGGCCGTAGCCCTTGCCCTGGTGGCTGGGGTGGACCATCACCGTGTAGAGCCACAGCCAGTGCGCCATCAGGCGATGGGTGTTGAGGCTCAGGAAGGCGGTCGCGGCGACCCTGCCCTCCTCGTCGTGCCCGACCAGCAGCCTGACCCGGCCCTCCGCCATCTCCGCGAGGTGCTTGAGCAGGGCGGGGCGGACGGCCTCCCGGTCGACGGGGGCGACGAAACCGACGGCTCCGCCCGCGTTGGAGACGTCCGTCCAGAGGTCGAGGACGCCGTCGTGGAGGGCGGGGGTGACAGCGGGGTCGAAGGTGAAGGTAAGGGCCACAGGAGGATCGTAATCCTTACCCGGTGGCCCTTGGGTGACTACTGGGTCACACCCGTACGACCCCGTCACACCCGTACGACCCCTAAGGGCTCACACCCGCATCGGCTGCGGTGACTCCCGGCGCAGGGGGTCCGGGCCGTCGTGCTCGCGGATGATCTCGTAGCGGGTGTTGCGCTCGACCGGGCGGAAGCCGGCGTCGCGGATCAGGTCGAGGAGGTCCTCGCGGGTCAGCTTGTTCGGGGTGCCGTAGTTGTCGGCGTCGTGGGTGATCTTGTACTCGACGACCGAGCCGTCCATGTCGTCCGCGCCGTGCTGGAGGGCGAGTTGGGCGGTCTGGACGCCGTGCATCACCCAGAAGACCTTGACGTGGGGGACGTTGTCGAAGAGGAGGCGGGAGACCGCGAAGGTCTTCAGGGCCTCGGCGCCGGTCGCCATCCGGGTGCGCTCCTGGAGGCGGTTGCGGACCTTGCCGTCCTTCACGTCGACGAAGTCGTGCTGGTAGCGCAGCGGGATGAAGACCTGGAACCCGCCGGTCTCGTCCTGGAGTTCACGCAGCCGCAGGACGTGGTCCACGCGGTGGCGGTGCTCCTCGATGTGGCCGTACAGCATGGTGCACGGGGTCTTGAGACCCTTCTCGTGCGCCAGGCGGTGGATGCGCGACCAGTCCTCCCAGTGGGTGCGGTGGTCCACGATGTGCTGCCGGACCTCCCAGTCGAAGATCTCGGCGCCGCCGCCGGTCAGCGACTCCAGCCCCGCGTCGATGAGTTCGTCGAGGATCTCGGATGCGGACAGGCCGGAGATCGTCTCGAAGTGGTGGATCTCCGTCGCCGTGAACGCCTTCAGGGAGACGCCGGGCAGGGCCGCCTTCAGCTCGCGCAGGGAGCGGGGGTAGTACCTCCAGGGGAGGCTGGGGTGCAGGCCGTTGACGATGTGGAGTTCGGTGAGGTTCTCCGACTCCATCTCCTTCGCCAGCCGCACGGCCTCCTCGATGCGCATCGTGTACGCGTCCTTCTCGCCCGGCTTGCGCTGGAACGAGCAGTAGGCGCACGACGCCGTGCACACGTTGGTCATGTTGAGGTGGCGGTTGACGTTGAAGTGGACGACGTCACCGTTCTTGCGTGTCCGCACCTCGTGCGCGAGGCCGCCGAGCCAGGCCAGGTCGTCCGAGCCGTACAGCGCGATGCCGTCCTCGCGGGTCAGCCGCTCGCCGGAGCGGACCTTCTCCTCCAGCTCGCGCTTGAGCCCGACGTCCATGCCTCCACCTTTCGTACGACAGCTCCCCCAAAGGTACTCCCCCGCACGTCAGGGGAACGGTGGGCCCGTGGACCCCGTAATACCCCTAGACCTCCTCGGGGAGATCCCCCACCCGGTTCTCCCACTTGGTGGACAGGACGATGGTCGTACGGGTACGGGAGACGCCCTTCGTGCCGGAGAGGCGGCGGATGATGCGCTCCAGGCCGTCGACGTCGCCCGCGCGGACCTTGAGCATGAAGGAGTCGTCGCCGGCGATGAACCAGCAGTCCTCGATCTCGCCGAAGTCCTTCATGCGGCGGGCGACGTCCTCGTGGTCGGCGGCGTCGGAGAGGGAGATGCCGATGAGGGCGGTGACACCGAGGCCGAGGGAGGCGGCGTCGACCGTCGCCCGGTAGCCGGTGATGACGCCGGCCGCCTCCAGCCGGTTGATGCGGTCGGTGACGCTGGGTCCCGACAGGCCGACGAGGCGTCCCAGCTCCGCGTAGGAGGCCCGGCCGTTCTCTCTCAGGGCCTGGATGAGCTGCCTGTCCACCGCGTCCATGCGATTAGCGCCTTCCGATGAGAGATCCGCTCGCGCGCGGAGGGATCTGCGGGGTTCCTGAAATGTGCCGGGCCGAAGGCTCCCCCAAGAACCTCCGGCGCCGGCCGGTGCCGGGTATTACGGGGACGACGCTCAGTCGGCGGGGGCGCCCCCGGCGCCGAGTTCGCCCTTCCAGCGCCGGTAGAGGCCGTGGGGCACGCCCGCCGAGTCCAGTACCCGGCCGGCGACGAAGTCGACCAGGTCCTGGATGTGCGTGGCTCCTGAGTAGAACGCGGGCGAGGCGGGGACCACGCTCGCGCCGGCGTCGTCGAGCGTGACGAGGTGACGCAGGGTCTGGCCGTTCAGCGGGGTCTCCCTGACGGCGACGACCAGGGGCCGGCGCTCCTTCAGGACGACGCTCGCCGCCCGCTGGAGGAGGTCCTTGGAGAGGCCGAGGGCGACCCCCGCGACGCAGGCCGTGGAGGCGGGCACGATGATCATCCCTCTGGAGGGGTACGACCCCGAGGACGGGCCCGCGGCGAGGTCACCGGCGGACCAGTACCGGACGCCGCTCAGCTCCACCTCGTAGCTCCCGGGTTTGCCGTCCGCCCCTCGCGAGAGCCACTCCCCCAGGTCCTCGCGCCAGTGCGCGTCCCGGAACGAGATCCCCGTCTCGTCCAGCAGGGTGAGCCGCGAGGCCCGGCTGACGACGAGGTCGACACTCTCGCCCGCCGCGAGCAACGCCCGCAGGACAGCGCCGGCGTACGGCGTCCCCGACGCCCCCGACACCCCCACGATCCAAGGCACGCGCTGCGATTCTCCTGCGTTCACACCCCGAGCGTACCGGCGGGCATGGAGAGGCTCAGGACCGGCCGGGGGCCTCGGGGTCGACGGGAAGGCGGCTGGTATCGACCGTGAGTGGGCCGATCTTCGTCTCCACAGTGACCTTGCCCCCGTAAGGGTGTGTGTCTCGTCCCTGATAACCGTCCGGTCCGGGGTTCCAGAGAGTCACCAAGTGACCTGTGCGAGGGTCGAAGATCAGGTAGTTCGGGATACCACGTGCCGCGTACTGCTTGTCCTTGATCTCGTAGTCGTTGCGGACGCTGCCTGGGGAGACGATCTCGATGGCCACTTCGATCAGGTCAGGCGAGTACGAGGTGAGGTTGCGATTCTTCTCGGTCAGCGGGATGACCGCGAGGTCGGGACAGAACTCGAAGTCCTGGCTGAACGGGATCGCCACATCGCTGATGAAGCCCCATTCCGGGCTGACCTGAGGCAGAAGCTCGGCCCACAGCAACATGATCGTCTCGTTGTGGAACGGCCTGAGCGGACTCATCACGATATTGCCCTCAACGATCTCCATCCGGTATCCGCGGAACATGTCCTCGAACCGGGCGAGCTGCGAGTGCAGCCGGTCGCTCTCCGAGATGGTCACGTCGGCCTCCCTGTCTCTGCACTCGATGGTAGGCCGCACCCTACTCAGACCGTCAGCCCCCGCACCACCAGATCCAGCAGCGCGCACACGAACAGCGCGATGCCGATGAACCCGTTGACCGAGAAGAAGGCGCGGCTCAGGCGGGTGAGGTCGTGGGGGCGGACGATGCGGTGTTCGTAGACGAAGGCGGCGGCGACGACGAGAAGGCCGAGCCAGAAGAACGCGCCGGCGTCGGTGGCGAGGGCGTACCAGACGAGGAGCGCGGTGGTCACGGCGTGGCAGGCGCGGGCGGACCAGATGGCGGCGGGGACGCCGAAGCGGGCGGGGACGGAGAGGACGCCGGTCTCGCGGTCCGTCTCGATGTCCTGGCAGGCGTAGATCAGGTCGAACCCGCCGATCCAGATGCCGACGGCGAGACCGAGGATCACCGCGTCCCAGGACCACTCGCCGGTGACCGCGAGCCAGCCGCCGACCGGCCCCATCGCCTGGGCGAGACCGAGGATGGCCTGCGGGTAGTTCGTGAACCTTTTGCCGTACGGGTATACCACCATCGGGATGACGGCGACGGGCGCCAGCGCCAGGCAGAGCGGGTTCAGCAGCGCCGCCGAGCCCAGGAAGATCACCAGCGCGATCAGGGCCCCCGTCCACGCGTGCCGCACCGACATCGCGCCCGTGACCAGCTCGCGCTGCGCGGTGCGCGGGTTACGGGCGTCGATCTCGCGGTCGATGATCCGGTTGACGGCCATCGCGAACGTCCGCAGGCCGACCATGCAGATCGTGACGAGGAGGAGCCGGCCCCAGTGCATGTGCCGGTCGAGCTGGAACATCGCGGTGAGGGCGGCGATGTACGCGAAGGGCAGCGCGAAGATCGAGTGCTCGATCATCACGAGGCGCAGGAACGCTCTCGTGCGACCCGGCTGGGGCACAGCGGCGGCGGAGGCGCTCACAGCCCGTACCCCGCATCCCTCTCAGGAGCCACCGCCCCGTAGTACTCCGCTCTCACAGCCCGTACTCCTTCCAGCGCCGGTCCACCGTCGCCGCCGTCTCCGGGTCCGACAGGACCATCTCCGGCCAGCCGCCGTCCCGTGTGTACCCCTCCTCGGGCCACTTCTTCGTCGCGTCGATCCCGGCCTTGCCGCCCCAGAACTGCTGGTAGGAGGCGTGGTCGAGGTGGTCGACGGGGCCTTCGACGATGCTGAGGTCACGGGCGTAGTCCGTGTTGCCGAGGGCCCGCCAGGCGACTTCGTGCAGGTCATGGACGTCGCAGTCGGAGTCGACGACGACGATCAGCTTCGTCAGGGACATCATGTGGGCGCCCCAGATCGCGTGCATCACCTTCTGCGCGTGCTTGGGGTACTTCTTGTCGATGGAGACGATCGCGCAGTTGTGGAAGCCGCCCGCCTCGGGCAGGTGGTAGTCCACGATGTCCGGCACGATGATCTTCAGCAGGGGGAGGAAGAACCGCTCCGTAGCCCTTCCGAGGGGTCCGTCCTCGGTAGGGGGTCGGCCGACGACGATGGACTGGAGCAGCGGCCGCTTGCGCATCGTCACGCAGTCGATCGTCAGCGCGGGGAACGGCTCCTGCGGGGTGTAGAACCCGGTGTGGTCCCCGAAGGGCCCCTCGGGGAGCATCTCGCCCGGTTCGAGCCAGCCCTCAAGTACCACCTCGGCGTTCGCGGGGACCTGGAGGGGGACGGTCTTGCAGTCGACCATCTCGATCCGCTTGCCCGCGAGGAACCCCGCGAAGAGGTACTCGTCGATGTCCCCCGGCAGGGGGGCGGTGGAGGCGTACGTCACGGCGGGCGGACAGCCGAAGGCGATGGCGACCGGCAGCTTCTCACCCTTGCGGGCCGCCACCTGGTAGTGGTTGCGGCTGTCCTTGTGGATCTGCCAGTGCATGCCGATGGTGCGCTTGTCGTGGCGCTGGAGGCGGTAGAGACCGAGGTTGCGGACGCCGCTCTCGGGATCCTTCGTGTGGGTCAGCCCCAGGTTGAAGAAGGAGCCGCCGTCCTGCGGCCAGGTGAAGAGCGCGGGGAGCTGGTCGAGGTCGACGTCGTCACCCTGGAGTACCACCTCCTGGACCGGCGCCTCCTTGACCTTCTTCGGCGGTACGTGGGTCATCGCGCCGAGCTTGCCGAAGGCTTCCCGTACCCCGATGAAGCCCTGGGGCAGCTCAGGGCGGAGCAGGCCACCGATCTTCCCGGAGATCTCCCCGTACGACTTGAGGCCGAGGGCCTTGAGGAGGCGGCGGTCGGTGCCGAAGACGTTCATGGCCAGCGGCATCGCCGAGCCCTTGACGTTCTCGAAGAGGAGCGCGGGGCCGCCGGCCTTCTGGACGCGGTCGACGATCTCCCCGACCTCCAGATAGGGGTCGACCTCGGCTTTCACGCGCTTGAGGTCGCCCTCGCGTTCCAGGGCCCTGAGCAGGGAGCGAAGATCGTCGTAAGCCATGCGTCCCAGTATCGCCGAGGCGCCCGGCGGAGCCGCGCAGGGCCCCGTCGTACCCGTCCCCGTAATACCTATGGGTGTCCCAGCCCCCTGCGCCGGATTTTCCGCAGCCGTTACCCTGGCCCCGTCACCGGGGCCACCGGGTCCCGACGCCGTTTCCTGGGGGAACCCGCCCGATGCTCAGACTGCTGTTGTTCCTGGTTCCGCTGGCTCTGATGATCTTCGCGTTCATCGACTGCCTGAACACGCCCGAGGACGAGGTGCGGCATCTGCCGAAGGTCGCCTGGGTCTTCATCATCCTGCTGTTCCCGCTGGCGGGCTCGATCGCCTGGCTCGTGACGGGCAAGGTGCGCACACCTCCGACCGGCGGCCGCACCCCCTCCGAGTGGCACCGCAACCACCGCCAGACGTGGGTGGCGCCCGACGACGACCCCGAGTTCCTGAACTCCCTCAAGGAGGAGAACAAGAAGGACGAGGCGCTCCTCAAAGAGTGGGAGGCCGATCTGCGGCGCCGGGAACAGGAGTTGAGGAGCAAGGAGGGCAAGGAGAGCAGCGAGAAGGGTGAGGAGCCGAAGAAGGACGGCGACTGAACCCACGTATTCGCCGCGGCCGTTGTCAGTGCCCGGTGGCAGGCTCCACGGCATGGCAGACACGACTGTTCCGGACCCGAAGGCCGACCTGCTGCGCTACTTGCAGGAGGCCCGCGACTCCCTGCTGTGGAAGCTCGAAGGCCTCTCCGAGTACGACGTACGCCGCCCCCTCACCCCGACCGGCACGAACCTGCTGGGCCTCGTCAAGCACTGCGCGGGCATCGAACTCGGCTATTTCGGCGACGTGTTCGGGCGCCCCTACTTCACCGAGGACCCGCCGCCCTGGTGGTACACCCTCGACCCCGAGCAGAACGCGGACATGTGGGCGACGCCGGACGAGTCCCGCGCGGACGTCGTCGGCCTGTACCGCGCGGCCTGGGCCCACACCGGCGAGACGGTCGCCGCCCTCCCCCTCGACTCGACCGGCCTCGTCCCCTGGTGGCCGCAGGAGCGCCGGGCGACCACCCTGCACCACCTCCTGGCCCGGGTCAGCGCCGACACGAACCGGCACGCGGGCCACGCCGACATCGTCCGCGAACTCCTCGACGGCTCGGCAGGATACGCGCCGGACAAGTCCAACCTTGCCGACGGGGAGGCGAGTTGGTGGGAGGGATACCGGGACCGCCTGGAGCGGGCGGCACGGGAGGCGGACGGGCGCTGAGGGCGGCGGGGAGCACTCCCCTCACCCACCCCCGACCCCCCACCCCCTAGGCTGATGTCCCTGCAACACCCAAGGGACACAAGGATCTTCGGGAAGGGCGACCGTCCATGCCGCCGAGCAGCGAGGAATCCAGGGCCGCCGGCTCCATCGGCGGGTACACGCTCGTCGACCGGCTCGGCAGCGGCGGCATGGGGGTCGTGCACCTGGCGCACTCGGCGTCGGGGCGGCAGGTCGCGGTGAAGGTCGTGCACGCGCAGTACGCGACGGACGACGAGTTCCGGGCCCGTTTCCGGCAGGAAGTCGCGGCGGCGCGGCGGGTCAGCGGGGCGTTCACGGCGCCGGTGGTGGACGCGGACCCGGAGGCCGAGGTGCCGTGGATGGCGACCCTGTACGTGCCGGGGCGCACGCTCTCCGAGGTGGTCGCCGAACAAGGGCCGCTCAGTGGGCGGGAGTTGAGGGTCCTGGCGCTCGGGCTGACGGAGGCGCTCAGGGACATCCACCGCGCCGGGGTCGTGCACCGGGACCTGAAGCCGAGCAACGTCCTGATGGCCGAGGACGGTCCGCGCGTCATCGACTTCGGCATCTCCCGCGCCGCCGACAACCAGACGCTCACCATCACCGGCCGCCTGATGGGCACCCCGCCCTTCATGTCCCCGGAGCAGTTCACCTCGCCCCGGGACGTGACCGCCGCCTCGGACGTCTTCTCGCTGGCCTCGCTGCTGGTGTACGCGGCGACGGGGACGCGTCCGTTCGACGGCGAGAGCCCGTACTTGACGGTGTATCAAGTCATGCACGAGGAGCCGTCGTTGGACGGCGTGGCGGACCCGCTGCGGAGCATCGTCGAGCGCTGTCTGGCGAAGGACCCGGCGGACCGCCCTCAACTCCCCGAGTTGCAGAAGCTGTTCAAGGCCCTCCCGGACACCTCGCCCGCCGTCCCCGCCCCGCTGCCCGGCGACCCGACCGACCCGCGGGGCATCCCGTACGACGCCGTCACGCACGTGGTCGGGACGGAACCGGCGAGGCAGGGCCGCCGCCTGTGGCCCGCGCTCCCGAAACGGCGCCG
>NZ_JBTYMC010000080.1:0-25187 GCF_054880855.1 Streptomyces sp. S6
TGCGGGTGCTGGCGCCGGCGGTGCGGGTGGCGGCGCGGGGGATCTCGCGGGCGCTGGGGTGGCGGCCGGCGGGGCGGGGAGTCCTGTGAGGGGTGGGCGTGTTCGATTTTGGCAAAGACATGCCACATAACCGGCTTCATCGGGTGAACTCGACTTCCCTGTAAGGCAATTCCTCACTTCAACTCTTGACGCCCCTCGGGGCAGGGTGGACATTGTCCGCACCTTGAGAGCGCTCTCAGAGAGCTCCCCCGCGCTCTCCGGGCACCCGCAACTCCCCCCGCCCCGTACCCGAGAGGTCCCCCATGACCGCCACCTCCGGTGTCCCCCGACGGCGTCGCGCCCTGCTCGCCGTCCTCTCCACACTCGGCCTCGCCGCCGCCCTCGCGACAGCCGCGACGCTCCCGGCGGGCGCCTCCGCCCCGACCCCGCCGGCCGGCTGGACCCAGGTCTTCCTGGACGACTTCAACGGCGCCGCCGGCACCGGCGTCAACACCTCGAACTGGCAGTACTCCACCGGGACTTCCTACCCGGGCGGCCCCTCGAACTGGGGCACCGGCGAGGTGGAGACGATGACGAACAGCACCGCGAACGTCTCCCTCGACGGCAGCGGCAACCTCCGCATCACGCCGCTGCGGGACTCCGCCGGGCGGTGGACGTCGGGCCGCATCGAGACCACGCGGACCGACTTCCAGCCCCCGGCCGGCGGCAAGCTGCGGGTCGAGGCCCGCCTCCAGATGCCGAACGTGACCGGCACCGCCGCCGAGGGCTACTGGCCGGCCTTCTGGATGCTGGGCGGGCCCTACCGGGGCAACTACCAGAACTGGCCCGCCGTGGGCGAGTTGGACATCATGGAGAACGTCCAGGGTCTCAACCGCGTGTGGGCGACGGTCCACTGCGGCACGAATCCGGGCGGGCCCTGCAACGAGACGTCGGGCATCGGCAACAACACGACCTGCCCGAACACGACGTGCCAGTCCGGCTTCCACAACTACGCGATGGAATGGGACCGTTCGGTGTCCCCCGAGGCGATCCGCTTCTACGTCGACGGCGTCAACTACCACACCGTCACAGCGAATCAGGTGGACGCCACCACCTGGGCCAACGCGACGAACCACGGCTACTTCATCATCCTGAACGTCGCGATGGGCGGCGCCTTCCCCGACGCGTTCGGCGGCGGCCTCGACAACGACACCCAACCGGGTCACCCCATGCTCGTCGACTACGTCCAGGTCCTCCGCTCCACCGGCGGCGGCACCACGACTCCCCCGCCCACCGGCTCCCGTGACGCCTACTCCCCCATCCAGGCCGAGTCCTACGACACCCAGTCCGGCACCACCACGGAGACCACCTCCGACACGGGCGGCGGCCAGAACCTCGCCTCCCTGGCCAATGGCGACTGGGCCCAGTACAAGGGGGTCGACTTCGGCTCCACCCCCGCGACCCAGTTCTACGCCCGGGTCGCGAGCGGTGCCGCGTCCGGCGTCAGCGGCCTGGTGGAAGTCCGCCTCGACAGCCGCACCTCCACCCCGATCGGCAGCTTCTCCCTCGCCAACACCGGCAGTTGGCAGACCTGGCGCACCGTCCCCGCCAACATCACCTCCGTCACCGGCACCCACGACGTCTACCTCACCTTCACGAGCGGCCAGCCCAGCGACTTCGTGAATGTGAACTGGTTCGACTTCGGCCGCTGACGGCCGGGAAACCGGGGCACGGGGTAGCGTCCCGACATGACCTCACCGCTGCCCCGGTTTCCGCCGTACCCGATCCGGGGCGTCGCCGTCCGGCACCGGAAGCAGAACTGCGCGCCGCACTTCGCCGAGATAGAGGTGGACTTCGAGCCGGCCGCTGAGGGGTTCGTCTTCGAGGTGGCCCAGGACCTGGCGGTGGAGTACCAACCCGCCGAAGACCTGCCCCGCTTCTTCGCGGCCACCGCCGTCGGCATCGAGCAGCAACTCGGCTCGTCCGGCTCACACGTCCTCATCGCCACCCGGGCGGTACTGCGCCACGCCCGTGCCGACACCTTCGGCTCGCACGAACTGGCCTTCAAAATCGCGGGCTTCCTGGCCGCCCGAGAAGCGCTGGACCGTGCGGGAATGCGCGACAGCGCGCCTGCGGCCGAGGACGAGTGACGGGTGGGCCCGTCGAACGCCCAGCCCTGTCCGTTCAACGCAACTCCGCCCGGAACCCCACCGGCGTCGCGTCCGTGTGCTGGTGGAAGAACTTCGAGAAGTTCCCGGGGTCGGGGAACCCCACAGCCGCTCCCACCCGCCCGATCGGCAGATCCGTATGGGCCAGCAGCCGCTTCGCCTCCAGGATCACCCGCTTGTCGATGAACCCCTTAGGGGTCTCGCCGGTCGCGGCGCGGACCGCGCGGACGAGGGTCCGGCGTGAGTACCCGAGGGCGTCCGCGTACGCGCTGACGCTGTGGTTCGTCGCGAAGTCGCGTTCCACCGCGTCGCGGAACAGGGTGAACGTCGTGTCCATGCGGCGCTCCGCCTCGGCGGAACTCGTCGCGGCGAGGTGGGCGAGGCGCAGCAGGAAGGCCGTCAGGGAGTGGCGCAGCACAGCCGTGTGGAGGCTCAGCGGCAGCGTCACCGCGTCCTCGTACTCACGGCGGAGATGTTCGAGGGAACCGCGCAGGGCGGCGAGGCGTTCGGGGTCGGGGTGCAGGAGCGGGGGGAGGTCGTAGCGGTAGAGCCCGGTCGCCTCGACGGTCGCGCGCGGCAGGAATCCGGGCTGCATGACGAGGACGGTTCCCCGGTACTCGGCGGGCCGGGAGAAACGGTGCACCTGGCCGGGGCGAATCCACAGAATGTCGCCCGCGCCGGCCTCGTACTCGGTGAAGTCGACCATGTGCCGCACGGGCCCGCTCTCGAAGAGCAGGACGACGTGGAAGTCGATGCGGTGGACCCGCTCCAGCGGCGCGTCGGCGTGCCAGGTGCGGTGGGTGCTCATGGGCCCCACCTGCATCCCGACCCCGGCGACGCTGAGCCCGACGGGGAAGGGGAACGTTCGGATGCCGGTCACCGGCCCGTCACCCTCGCCACCTTGGATGGTTCTGTCCGCCATGTCCCGCTCGCGCATCCTCGTTCGTGATCTCCGTGTCCCACTTTCACCACAGGCTGACACATGCAGCCCTTCCACAGGAAAAGTCCGACTTTTAGTTTTGAACGCGTAACGACCGTGTTACCGGTCGCACAGACGACTTCCTGAAGTGGGGTTCCGGACGATGAGCAACAGCCTGGAGTGGACCGAGCTCGACCGGCGTGCCGTCGACACCGCCCGAGTACTGGCGGCGGACGCCGTCCAGAAGGTCGGCAACGGCCACCCCGGCACGGCGATGAGCCTGGCCCCGGTCGCGTACACGATCTTTCAGAAGGTGATGCGGCACGACCCGGCAGACCCGGAGTGGACGGGACGCGACCGTTTCGTCCTCTCCCCGGGCCACACCTCGCTCACCCTCTACACACAGCTCTTCCTCGCCGGGTACGAGGTCGAGCTGGACGACCTGAAGGCGTTCCGCACACACGGCTCGAAGACCCCGGGCCACCCGGAGTACGGCCACACGGCCGGCGTGGAGACCACGACGGGCCCCCTCGGCCAGGGCCTCGCGAACGCGGTCGGCATGGCGATGGCGGCCCGCTACGAGCGCGGCCTCTTCGACCCCGAGGCCCCCGAGGGCACCTCCCCCTTCGACCACACGATCTGGGCGATCGTCTCGGACGGCGACCTGGAGGAGGGCGTCTCCGCCGAGGCGTCCTCCCTCGCCGGCCACCAGAAGCTCGGCAACCTGGTCTTCGTCTACGACGACAACCACATCTCCATCGAGGGCGACACGGCGACGGCGTTCTCCGAGGACGTCCTCAAGCGGTACGAGGCGTACGGCTGGCACACCCAGCGCGTGGCGCCGGGCGCGGACGGCGACGTCGACACCGCCGCCCTGCACACGGCCCTGAAGGCGGCGCAGGCGGAGACCGGCCGCCCGTCGATCATCGCCCTGCGCACGATCATCGCCTGGCCCGCGCCGAACGCCCGGAACACCGAGGCCTCACACGGCTCCGCCCTCGGGGACGACGAGGTCGCCGCCACGAAGCGGGTGCTGGGCTTCGACCCCGCGCTGTCCTTCGAGGTGGCCCCCGAGGTCCTCGCGCACAGCCGCCAGGCCCTCGACCGGGGCGCCGAGGAACACGCCGCCTGGGACAAGCGGATCGCCGAATGGCGCACCCGGCTCCCGGAACGCGCCGCCCTGTTCGACCGTGTGGTGGCCGGCCAGCTCCCGGACGGCTGGCAGGACGCGCTGCCGGTCTTCGAGGAGGGCACCTCCGTCGCGACGCGCGCCGCCTCCGGCAAGGTCCTCCAGGCGCTCGGCCCGGTCGTCCCCGAACTCTGGGGCGGCTCCGCCGACCTGGCGGGCTCGAACAACACGACCATCGACAAGGCGAGTTCGTTCCTCCCTAAGGGCAACCCCCTCCCCGAGGCCGACCCTTACGGCCGTACCGTGCACTTCGGGATCCGCGAGTTCTCGATGGCCGCCGAGATGAACGGCATCGCCCTGCACGGCAACACCCGTATCTACGGCGGGACTTTCCTCGTCTTCTCCGACTACATGCGCAACGCGGTCCGCATGTCCGCGCTGATGCAACTCCCGGTCACCTACGTCTGGACGCACGACTCCGTCGGCCTCGGCGAGGACGGCCCCACCCACCAGCCCGTCGAGCACCTGGCCTCGCTGCGCGCGATCCCGGGCCTCAACGTCGTCCGCCCCGCCGACGCGAACGAGACGGCGATCGCCTGGGCGGAGATCCTCAAGCGCCACTCCACACACCCGGCCCCGCACGGACTGGCCCTGACCCGGCAGGGAGTGCCGACGTACGCACCCGACCCCGATGCGGCGAAGGGTGGTTACGTACTGAAGGAGAGCTCGAAGGCCACCCCCGACGTCGTCCTGATCGCCACCGGCTCCGAGGTGCAACTCGCCGTGGGTGCCCGGGAGTTGCTGGAGGCGGAGGGGATCGGTGCGCGGGTCGTGTCGATGCCGTCCGTGGAGTGGTTCGAGGAGCAGTCCGCCGAGTACCGGGCGAGCGTCCTGCCCGCGACGGTGAAGGCGCGCGTCGCCGTCGAGGCCGGGATCGGGCTGACCTGGTACCGGTACGTGGGGGACGCCGGACGCATCGTGTCCCTGGAGCACTTCGGCGCCTCCGCCGACGCGAAGACCCTGTTCGCCGAGTACGGCTTCACCGCCGAGAACGTCGCCGCAGCCGCGAGGGAATCCCTTGCCGCCGTGCGTGGTTGATCGAAACGCCTGAAGGAAGATGATCGCAGTGACCGCAACACCCCTGGAACGCCTGAGCAGTGAAGGCGTCTCCATCTGGCTCGACGACCTCTCACGGAAGCGGATCTCGTCCGGCAACCTCGCCGAGCTGATCGCCACCCGGCACGTCGTCGGCGTCACCACCAACCCCTCGATCTTCCAGGCCGCCATCGGCTCCGGCGAGGGCTACGGCGAGCAGCTCGCCGACCTGGCCGTGCGCGGCGTCACGGTCGACGAGGCCGTCCGCATGATGACGACGGCGGACGTGCGGGACGCGGCCGACGTCCTGCGGCCGGTATATGACACCTCACAGGGCCGCGACGGCCGCGTGTCGATCGAGGTGGACCCGCGCCTGGCACATGACACCGCGGCGACGATCGCCGAGGCGAAGCAGCTCTTCTGGCTCGTCGACCGCCCGAACGTGATGATCAAGATCCCGGCGACGAAGGCCGGCCTCCCGGCGATCACCGAGGTCGTCGGCCTCGGCATCAGCGTGAACGTGACGCTGATCTTCTCCCTGGCCCGGTACGCCGAGGTCATGGACGCCTACCTCGCGGGCCTGGAGAAAGCCCGCGAGAACGGTTACGACCTGTCCACGGTCCACTCCGTGGCCTCCTTCTTCGTCTCCCGCGTCGACTCCGAGATCGACCAGCGCCTGACCGCCGTCGGCACCCCCGAGGCCCTCGCCCTCAAGGGAAAGGCGGCCCTCGCGAACGCGCGGCTCGCCTACGAGGCGTACGAGAAGGTCTTCGCCTCCGAGCGCTTCGCGGCCCTGGAGAGCGCGGGGGCGCACCGGCAGCGTCCGCTGTGGGCTTCGACCGGGGTGAAGGATCCTGCTTACAAGGACACCCTGTACGTGGACGAGCTGGTCGCCCCCGGCACGGTCAACACCATGCCGCAGGCCACGCTGGACGCGGTCGCCGACCACGGCGTCGTCACCGGTGACACCGTCACCGGCGGATACGCCGGGGCGCGCGCCGACCTCGACGCCGTCGCGGCGCAGGGTGTGATGTACGACGAGGTCGTCACCCGACTGGAGCAGGAGGGTGTCGAGAAGTTCGAGGTCGCGTGGGAGGACCTGCTGAGCGCGGTCAGGAAGTCGCTGGAGTCGTCGAAGAGCCGGTCGTCGAAGAGCGAGGGAAGCAAGGGAGTGGGCGCGGAATGAACGCCGTAGACACTGTCAGCGCCGTGGACGCGGCCGACTGGGAGAACCCGCTGCGGGACCCCCGGGACCGGCGGCTCCCCCGGATCGCCGGCCCGTCCGGTCTGGTGATCTTCGGGGTGACGGGTGACCTGTCGCGCAAGAAGCTGATGCCTGCCGTCTACGACCTCGCCAACCGGGGGATGCTCCCGCCGGGCTTCTCGCTCGTCGGGTTCGCCCGCCGGGACTGGGAGGACCAGGACTTCGCGCAGGTCGTGCACGACTCGGTGCGCGAGCACGCGCGCACCCCGTTCCGCGAGGAGGTGTGGCAGCAGCTCGCCGAGGGCATGCGGTTCATCCCGGGCGCCTTCGACGACGACACCGCGTTCAAGCAACTGCGCCAGACCGTCGACGAGTTGGACGCGGCGCGCGGCACCAGCGGCAACTACGCCTTCTATCTCTCGGTGCCGCCGAAGTTCTTCCCCGAGGTCGTCCAGCAGCTGAAGAAGCACGGCCTCGCGACCCCGCCGGAGGGCGCCTGGCGCCGCGCGGTCATCGAGAAGCCGTTCGGCCACGACCTGGGGTCGGCCGAGGAGCTGAACCGGATCGTGCACGACGTGTTCGACCCGGACCAGGTCTTCCGGATCGACCACTACCTCGGCAAGGAAACCGTCCAGAACATCCTGGCGCTGCGCTTCGCCAACACGATGTTCGAGCCGATCTGGAACCGGTCCTTCGTGGACCACGTGCAGATCACGATGGCCGAGGACATCGGCATCGGCGGCCGTGCCGGGTACTACGACGGCATCGGCGCCGCCCGCGACGTCATCCAGAACCACCTGCTCCAGCTCATGGCCCTCACCGCGATGGAGGAGCCGGCCGCGTTCGACGCGTCGTCGCTGCTCACCGAGAAGCTGAAGGTCCTCAAGGCCGTGAAGCTCCCGGAGAACATCGGCGAGCACACCGTGCGCGGCCAGTACGCCGAGGGCTGGCAGGGCGGCGAGAAGGTCAGCGGCTACCTCCAGGAGGACGGCATCGACCCCGCCTCCACGACGGACACGTACGCCGCGGTCAAGCTGAACGTCGACAACCGCCGCTGGGCGGGTGTGCCGTTCTACCTGCGCACCGGCAAGCGCCTGGGCCGCCGGGTCACGGAGATCGCGGTGGTGTTCCAGACCGCACCGCACTCACCCTTCGACTCCACCGCCACGGAGGAGCTCGGCTCCAACGCGATCGTCATCCGCGTCCAGCCCGACGAGGGCGTCACGGTACGGTTCGGCTCGAAGGTTCCGGGTACCTCGATGGAGATCCGGGACGTGACGATGGACTTCGCGTACGGCGAGTCCTTCACCGAGTCGAGCCCGGAGGCGTACGAACGGCTCATCCTGGACGTACTGCTCGGGGACGCCAACCTTTTCCCCCGCCACCAGGAAGTGGAAGAGTCCTGGAAGATCCTCGACCCGATCGAGGAGTACTGGGCGACGCACGACAAGCCCGCCCAGTACGCGTCCGGCAGCTGGGGCCCCCAGGAAGCCGACGAGATGCTCGCACGAGACGGACGGAGCTGGCGCAGGCCATGAAGATCGACCTCACGGACACCACGGCAAGCAAGATCAACAAGGCGCTGGTGCAGGGTCGCCGCGCCATCGGCACCCCCGCCGTGGGGATGGTCCTGACGATGGTCATCGTCACGGACGAGGAGAACGCGTACGACGCCATCAAGGCCGCCGAGGAAGCCTCCCACGAGCACCCCTCGCGCACCCTGGTCGTCATCAAGCGCCAGGCCCGCACCCCGCGCGAGCGCACCCAGTCGCGGCTCGACGCCGAGGTCCGGGTGGGCTCGGAGGCGGGCGCCGGCGAGACCGTCGTCCTGCGCACCTACGGTGATGTGTCGGACCACGCCGACTCGGTGGTCCTGCCGCTGCTGCTGCCGGACGCGCCGGTCGTCGTCTGGTGGCCGGTGGACGCCCCCGACAACCCGTCCAAGGACCCGCTGGGCGCGCTGGCGCAGCGCAGGATCACCGACCTGTACGCGGTCGAGAACCCCTCGCAGACCCTGGCCGCGCGCGTGCGGTCGTACGCCCCCGGCGACACCGACCTCGCCTGGACGCGGCTCACGCCGTGGCGCTCCATGCTGGCGGCGGCCCTCGACCAGGCCCGGGTGCCGATCGTGTCCGGCGCGGTCGAGGCCGAGGCCGACAACCCGGCCGCCGAGCTGCTCGCGCGCTGGCTGGAGGCCCGCCTCAAGGTCAAGATCGACCGCGTGGTGACGGCAGGACCGGTCGTCACGGCCGTCCGGCTCGGCACCGCCGACGGCGAGATCGTCATCGACCGCCCCGACGGCCCCCTCGCGACGCTGTCGCTGCCGGGCCAGCCCTCCCGCACCCTCGCGCTGAAGGTGCGCACCACCTCCGAACTCATCGCCGAGGAGCTGCGGCGCCTCGACGCCGACGAGATGTACGCCGTCGCCCTGCGGGGCGAGGGCACCAAGGAGATCGCCGCTCATGTCTGAGACACCTCTGCTCACCGAACGGCCCGAGTGGGGCGCGCTGTTGGCGCACTCGGCTCAACAGGCCGGGTTGCGGGAGCTGTTCGCCGACGACCCGAGCCGCGCCGAGCGGTACGTGGTCCGGGTGGGCGATCTGCGGATCGACTACTCGAAGCACCTCGTCACCGACGAGACGCTCTCCTTGCTGCGTGAACTGGCCGCCGCGACCGACGTGTTCGGGCTGCGGGACGCCATGTTCCGGGGCGAGAAGATCAACATCACCGAGCGGCGGGCGGTGCTGCACACCGCGCTGCGTGCGCCGCGTGACGCGGTGATCGAGGTCGACGGGGAGAACGTCGTGCCGGCCGTGCACGCGGTCCTCGACAAGATGGCCGCCTTCGCGGAGCAGGTCCGGTCGGGTGCGTGGGTCGGGCACACCGGCCGCCGCATCCGCAACGTCGTCAACATCGGCATCGGTGGCTCGGATCTCGGTCCGGCGATGGCGTACGAGGCGCTGCGGGCGTTCACCGCACGGGAGTTGACCTTCCGGTTCGTGTCCAACGTGGACGGGTCCGACCTGCACGAGGCCGTGCGGGACCTGGATCCCGAGGAGACGCTGTTCATCGTCGCCTCGAAGACGTTCACGACGATCGAGACGATCACCAACGCCACCTCGGCACGGTCCTGGCTGCTCAGGGGCCTGGACGGCGACGACAAGGCCGTCGCGAAGCACTTCGTCGCACTGTCGACGAACGCGGAGAAGGTCGCCGACTTCGGGATCGACACGGCGAACATGTTCGAGTTCTGGGACTGGGTAGGCGGGCGCTACTCGTACGACTCCGCCATCGGGCTGTCGCTGATGATCGCGATCGGTCCGGACGCGTTCCGGGAGATGCTCGACGGGTTCCACCTCGTCGACGAGCACTTCCGCACGGCGCCCGCCGAGGCCAACGCCCCGCTGATCCTGGGCCTGTTGGGGGTCTGGTACGGGAACGTGCTGGGCGCGCAGTCGCACGCGGTGCTGCCGTACTCGCACTATCTCTCCAAGTTCACCGCCTACTTGCAGCAGCTGGACATGGAGTCCAACGGCAAGTCCGTGGACCGCGAGGGGCGTTCGGTCTCCTGGCAGACCGGTCCCGTGGTGTGGGGCACGCCCGGCACCAACGGGCAGCACGCCTACTACCAGTTGATCCACCAGGGCACGAAGCTGATCCCGGCCGACCTGCTCGGGTTCGCCCGTCCCGTCGGCGAGCTGAGCGACGAACTCAAGGCGCAGCACGACCTGTTGATGGCCAACCTGTTCGCGCAGGGCCAGGCGCTGGCGTTCGGCAAGACGGCCGACGAGGTCCGTGCGGAGGGCGTCCCCGAGGAGCAGGTCGCGCACCGCACCTTCCAGGGCAACCACCCCACGACGACCATCCTGGCGGGCGAGTTGAGCCCGTCGGTCCTCGGCCAGCTGATCGCCCTCTACGAGCACAAGGTGTTCGTCCAGGGCGCCGTCTGGAACATCGACTCCTTCGACCAGTGGGGAGTCGAGCTGGGCAAGGTCCTCGCCAAGCGAGTCGAACCCGCCCTGACCTCGGGCGCGGACGTGCCCGGACTCGACGCCTCCACGGCCGCGCTCGTCGCCGCCTACCGTGAACTCAAGGAAGTGAAGTAGCCATGCAGCTCGGCCTGATCGGTCTCGGCAAGATGGGCGGCAACATGCGCGAGCGGATCCGCCGCGCCGGCCACACCGTCGTCGGATACGACCGCAACCCCGAACTCTCCGACGTGGCGAGCCTGTCGGAGCTGGTGGAGAAGCTCGAAGCGCCGCGCGTGGTCTGGGTGATGGTCCCGGCCGGCGGTCCGACCCAGTCGGTCGTCGACGAGCTCGGCACTCTGCTGGAGGCCGGCGACACCGTCGTCGACGGCGGCAACTCCCGCTGGACGGAGGACGAGAAGCACGCCGAGGAGCTGGGCGCCAAGGGCATCGGCTTCGTCGACGCGGGCGTCTCCGGCGGCGTGTGGGGTCTCCAGAACGGCTACGCCCTGATGGTCGGCGGCGACGCCGAGCACATCGCGAAGGTGCAGCCGGTCTTCGACGCCCTCAAGCCGGAGGGCCCGTACGGGTACGTCCACGCGGGCAAGGTGGGCGCCGGGCACTTCTCCAAGATGGTCCACAACGGCATCGAGTACGCCATGATGCAGGCGTACGCCGAGGGTTGGGAGCTGCTGGAGAAGGTCGACTCCGTCACCGACGTCCGTGAGGTCTTCCGGTCCTGGCAGGAGGGCACGGTCATCCGCTCCTGGCTGCTGGACCTGGCGGTCAACGCCCTGGACGACGACGAGCACCTGGACAAGCTGCGCGGGTACGCGGAGGACTCCGGCGAGGGGCGCTGGACCGTCGAGGCGGCCATCGACCACGCCGTCCCGCTGCCCGCGATCACCGCCTCGCTGTTCGCGCGGTTTGCGTCCCGGCAGGACGACTCGCCGCAGATGAAAATGATCGCGGCGCTGCGCAACCAGTTCGGCGGGCACGCCGTCGAGAGCAAGTAGGTCCACGACATGGGGGACCTCTTCCTGGTCCGCCACGGGGAGACGGAGTGGAGCAGGTCGGGCCGGCACACCAGCTGGACCGACCTGCCCCTCACCGACCAGGGTGAGCAGCAGGCCAAGTCGCTCGCTCCGCTCCTGACCGGCCGGACCTTCGCCCTCGCCCTCACCAGCCCCCTCGCCCGCGCGGTCCGCACCGCCGAACTCGCGGGTATATCGGGGGCGTCGACCGACCCCGACCTCCACGAGTGGGACTACGGCGGCTACGAGGGCATCACCACCGCGGACATCCACCGGACCCGTCCCGACTGGTACCTCTGGACGGACGGCGTCCCGCCCGGCCCCTCCGGGCACCCCGGCGAATCCCCGGCGGAGATCGGCGCCCGCGCGGACCGGGTCCTCGCCCGGGTGGCACCCGCCCTGGCGGACGGCGACGTCATCCTCGTCGCCCACGCCCACTTCCTGCGCGTCCTCACCGCCCGCCGCCTCGGACTCCCGCCGTCCGAGGGGCGGTTGTTCCAACTGGCGACGGCCACGGTGAGCCGGCTGACGCTGGAGCACGGGTGGCCGGCGATTGCGGAGTGGAACGGCAGGGGGTGAGGGGTGGGGTGAGGGGGGCGCTGAGGTGTGATGTGTGATGCATTACTGAGGCGGGGGGCGGGGAACGGTATGTGATGCGTGATGTACCACTGGGGCGTGGGTGGTGTGTGATGCGTGATGTATCACTGAGGCGGGGGCGGTATGTGATGCGTGATGCACCACTGCCGCAAGGGGCGAGGCATGCGAGGCAGGGTGGACAAGGCGCTCACCGCGGGTCGTGCCCCGAAGCACCCTGCCCTCTCAACTCGGCCAGCCGGCGCCGGTACAGCGGCCCCGCCGCGTGCGCTCCCCTCGCCTCGCTCGGCGTGGACAGTTCGATCAGGTGATGGGCCGCGGCCTTCAGGTGCGCGGCCCATGCGATGACGTGCTGCTGGGCGGGGCGCCCGCACTCCCCCGGCTCACCCGGCAGGCACAACGGGAGCTGCGGCCCGACCTTGTTCGCCGCGTGCCGGACGTAGCGGGCGATCACCGCCCACTCCTCCTCCGGCCGCTGCACGCCGGTGCTGACGCTCTCCCATCCCCATGGCCCGAAGTCGTCCCCGTGATCGTCCATGTGCGCTCCTGATCATCGCCGCAGGCTGGAACCGGTGCGGCGATGTTAGCGGCGTCGTTTCCCGCATGCCCCGTCTGCGCGGCGGCACGCCGTTGACACCTGTGCACCGGGCCCGTCAGAGTCGCGGTCGATGGAGATCAACGAGCTGACGCCGGCCGAGCGGCGTGTCTGGCGGGCCTTTGTCACGGGAGCGACCGTGGACTTCCGGGAGCCCGGTGAGGGCGGCGAGGGCGGCGAGGGCGGCGACGATTGGGGGCCCGAACGGTCCGTGCGGGCCTGCGTGTTGAGGGCGTTGCTGCTCAACGGTCCTGCCGAGGCCGGGGAGGTGGCCACGCTGAAGCTCATGGGGGCGCGGATCACCGGGGAGTTGGACCTGCGGTACGCGGTGGTGGAGCAGGTGATCCGGCTCAACCACTGCCGGTTCGAGGAGACTCCGCGGTTCGCGGGCGCGCAGTTGCGGTACCTGAACCTGCGGGACAGCGTGCTGCCGGGGCTCGCGGCGGCGCGGGCGCGGATCGACGGGAGTCTGCGGCTGACACGGTGCCGGATCGACGGTCAGGTGAGGCTCGGGGGTACGCAGATCGCGGGGGCGCTTTTCCTGGACGGTGCCGAAGTCACCGGTGACGGCGGCCCGTTGCCGACGCTGGCGCTCAACCAGGTGTCCGTGGACGACGATCTGTGCGCGCGGGGCCTGAAGGTGCGCGGCATGATCCGGCTCGACGGGGCCCGGATCGCCGGGTCGGTCGATCTGGAGGAGGCTGAGCTGTCGCGTCCGGGGGAGAACGTCGTCCAGGCCGAGGCGCTGGAGGTGGGGGCGAACCTCGTGGCACGCCGGTTGCGGGCGGTGGGGCGGATCGATCTGCGGGGTGCCCGTGTGCCGGGCCGGATCGACCTGTTGGACAGCACGCTGAGCAATCCGGGCGGGACGGCGCTGCGGGCGAGCAGTTGTGTCATCGGGGAGTTGTGGCTGCGCAAGGGCGTGCCGATCGAGGGGATGCTGAACCTGCGGGCCACCGAGATAGGCCAGTTGAACCTGGCCCCGGAGAAACTCCCGGACCAGGTGAGGCTGTTGGACCTGACGTACACGTTCCTCACTCCGCACGCCCCGGTCGAAGCCCGCCTGCCGATGCTGGAGCGCGACGACTCCTACGCCCCGTTCAACCCCCACGCCTACGAGCAGCTCACCGCCGCCTACCGCCGCACCGGTGACGACACCTCCGCCCGCCTCGTCCAGCTCGCCAAACAGCGCCGCCATCGCCGTACCCTCCCCTGGTACAGCCGCCTCTGGGGCCACGTCCAGGACACCACCGTCGGCTACGGCTTCCGTCCCCTGCGCGCCGGCGTCTGGCTCCTCTCCCTCCTGGCCCTCGGCACCCTCACCTTCACCCTCCACCACCCCGCCCCCCTGAAGCCCGGCGAGGCCCCCCGTTTCAGCCCCTTCTTCTACACCCTCGACCTCCTCCTGCCGGTCATCTCCTTCGGCCAGGAAGGGGCGTTCGCGCCGACGGGGGTGTACCAGACCCTGTCGTACGTGCTGATCGTGACGGGGTGGATCCTGGCGACGACAGTGGTCACGGGCATCACGCGGACGGTGAGCAGGCAGTGAGGTGTGATGCACTACTGGGGCGGGAGGTGAGGTGCGATGTGTGATGTACCACCACCCCGCCCTCGCCTCACCGCCCCCTCACCCGCCAGCTCCCCGATGTCCACCAGCATCCGCCCGCTGTCCGGCTCCCGTCCCGTGAACAGCCGGAACGCGTCGGCGGCCTGGAACACCGCCATCCCGCCCCCGTCGAGCGTGGCGCATCCCAACGCCCGTGCTGTCCGCAGCAGTTCCGTCTCCAGTGGCCGGTACACCACCTCGGCGACCCACAGCTCCCGGCGCAGCAGTTCGGCGGCGAAGGGCAGCCCGGGGTGCGCGGCCATCCCCGTGGGCGTCGCGTGGACCACCCCGTCGGCCTCCGCCAGCAGTTCGGGGAGCCCGTCGGCGGTGGTGTATGACGCACGACCCGCCCCGAAGTGCCCGTTCAGCGCCCCCGCGAGCGCCGCGGCCCGCTCCGGCATCGCGTCCACGACGGTGACCGTCCCCGCCCCGAGCGTCAGCATCGCGTGTGCGACGGCCGCGCCGGCTCCGCCCGCCCCGAGCTGCACGACCCGCTCCAGCGGCGCGTCCGGCAGTCCTCGGGCGAACGACGCGGCGAACCCGGTGACGTCGGTGTTGTGCCCGACGGCCCGCCCGTCCTCGCCGAAGACGACGGTGTTGACCGCGCCCAGCGCCTCGGCCTGCGGGGACAGCGCGTCGAGGTGCTCCAGCACCACCTGCTTGCAGGGATGTGTGATGTTCAGCCCGTCGAACCCGAGGTCGCGCGCCGCCCGCACCAGCGTCCCCACCGCCTCGGGCCCCACCTTGAGGACGTCGAGGTCGATGAGGCGGTACACGTACCGCAGCCCCTGCCGGTCCGCCTCGCGTTCGTGCAGCGCGGGGCTGAGCGACGGGCCGATCCCGGAGCCGATCAGTCCGACGAGATACGAGTCCTTGGCCACACGGACCTCCTGAGCGGGTCGACGGTCGTCGTTAATGTACGAACCAGTACGTTAGCTATAGCAGCCCGCCCCCTCCCCCGGGAACCCCCGAGGCCCCGCCTTCTAGAATCTGCGCACCGGCCGCACTCCTCCCGAAGGGCTCCGATGACCAGCGCCGACGAACCGGCACGACCGAACGGACGCATCCGCGACGCCGTCCGCACCCAGGCCGAGATCCTCGACGTGGCGACCCGGGAGTTCGCGCGGGCCGGCTACGACGGCGCCCGGGTCGACGAGATCGCGGCCCGCACCCGCACCACGAAGCGGATGATCTACTACTACTTCGGCGGCAAGGAACAGCTGTTCACAGCGGTCCTGGAGCGCGCGTACGGCGTGATCCGCGAGGCCGAGCAGCGGCTGGACGTGGAGCACCTGGACCCGGTCGCGGCGATCCGCCGGCTCGCGGAGCTGACGTTCGACCACCACGAGGCCCACCCCGACTTCATCCGCCTGGTGACCATCGAGAACATCCACGGCGCCGAGCACATCGCGGCCTCCGAGAAGCTCGGCCGGATGGGCTCCCCGGCGCTCGACGTGATCCGCCGCATCCTGCGCTCCGGACAGGAGTCGGGCCTGTTCACGGCGGACGTCGACGCCGTCGACCTGCACGCGATGATCAGCTCGTTCTGCTTCTTCCGGGTCGCCAACCGGCACACGTTCGGCGCCCTGTTCGGCCGTGACCTGGTCGCCCCCGAGCGGCGCGAACAGTACCGGGTGATGCTGGGGGACATGGTGATCGCCTACCTGACGGCGGAACGGACGGCGGGCTGAGCGTCTTCCGGGAAGGACTCTCGGCCCAACCTCTTGACACCCGGGAAACCTGGGCGCAACATCCGTACCCACCGAGACTAACTACCCAGTGGGTTAATTAGCGCGATCCGCCCTCCTCGACCCGCCCCTTCCCTCACCGCTCACTCCGCGCGCCGCGGAGCCCTCGAAGGAGCCGCCGTGTCCGTCCCCGCCTCCGCCCCGCCGCCCGCCTCCGCCGCCCCGGCCGGCCAGCCCAGGAAGGCCGCCGCCGCTGCCTGGATCGGCAGCGCGCTGGAGTACTACGACTTCTTCATCTACGGCAGCGCGGCGGCGCTGATCTTCCCGGACGTGTTCTTCGACAAGTCCGATCCGGCGACCGCAACCCTGCTGTCGCTGGCGACGTTCGGTGTCGCGTACGCCGCGCGGCCGGTGGGCGCGCTGTTCCTCGGGCACATCGGGGACCGCGGCGGCCGCAAGAAGATCATGGTCTTCACCCTGATGCTGATGGGCCTGTCGACGTTCCTGATCGGCTGCCTGCCCACCCGTGACCAGGTCGGTACGCTCGCGCCGGTGCTGCTGGTGCTGTGTCGTGTACTACAGGGCATCTCGGCGGCCGGTGAGCAGGCCAGCGCGGGGTCGATGACGCTGGAGCACGCGCCGTCGCACCGCCGGGGCTTCTTCACGAGCTTCACCCTGAGCGGTACGCAGGGCGGCCAGCTGATCGCGACGCTGGTGTTCATCCCGGTCGCGGCGCTGCCCGAGGACCAGCTCCTGTCGTGGGGCTGGCGGGTGCCGTTCTGGGCGAGCATCGTGGTCGCGGTGGTGGGATATGTGATACGCCGCAAGCTCGACGAGACCCCGGCGTTCGCGCAGCACGCCGCGACCGAGGGCGTCGTCCGGATGCCGCTGCTCGTCCTGCTGCGCGAGCACTGGGCGGACGTCCTGCGGGTGATCGCGGGTGCGGTCATCGCCTCGGTGAGCACGATCTTCACCGTCTGGGCCCTGTCGTACGCCACGAGCGACGCCGTCGGCATGAGCCGGACGTCGATGCTGTGGGTCGGCGCGCTCGCCAACCTCGTCGCCCTGGCCGCGATCCCGCTGTGGGCGACCCTCTCGGACCGCATCGGCCGCCGTCCGGTGTTCCTGATCGGCGCGGCCGGCAGCGCAGGCATGATGTTCCTCTACCTGTGGTCGATCTCCGCCGCGCCCTACCCGGTGGTGCTGGTCCTCGGCATCCTCACCTTCGGCGTCGTCTACAGCGCCGCCAACGGCGTCTGGCCGTCCTTCTACGGTGAGATGTTCACGACCCGGGTCCGCCTGTCGGGCATGGCCATCGGCACCCAGATCGGCTTCGCCATCGCCGGTTTCGCCGTCACCTTCGCCGCCGAGATCGCCGGCCCGAAGGGCGACGACTGGTCCGCCGTCGCCCTCTTCACCGCGCTCCTGTGCATCCCCCCGGTCGTCGCCGTCCTCACCGCCCGCGAGACGGCGAAGATCCCGACGGAGTCCCTCGGCACCCGCACCCCGGACCGGCACCCCGAACGCGAGACCGTCTCCGCCTGACCCTGTTCCGCACCTGGCCCCCCGGCCGCCGACTCCGGGGGGCCAGGCACGCGTACGCCGGACTCAGCCCGTCGCCTTCTTCGGGATCCCGTAGGCCCGCTCCACCCTGACCCGCACGACGAGGCGCCGGTCGCGGACCATCGCGGCGCGGAAGTCGTCCCAGTCGGGGTGCCCGCCCTGGACGTCCCGGTAGAGGCGGACGAGCTCCTCGACGGTGTCGTCCGTGGGGGACTCGGCGACCGGGGTGAGCTCGGCGGTGCCCTCGACGACGGTGTAGGTCCAGCGGTCGGCGCTGGTGACGTGGTAGCTGGTGCGGGGGTCGCGCAGGAGGTTGCGGATCTTCACGCGGTCGGCGGTGACGGAGATCCGGACCGTCCGCTCGTCCGGGTAGTAGTGGTGTGTCACATTCGACAGATGGGGACGGCCGTCGCGTTTGAGGGTGACGAGCGTTCCGCCCTGGACGTCGGAGAGCAGGGCGAGGAGGGCGTCGTCCGTGGTGTCCTGAGTCATGTCAGATATCAACCCCGGCGGACGGGCCGATGTTCCGTCCGGGTGTCGCACATCACACATCACGCATCACACGCCATATATGACATACCACTCCCATCACCCTCCCCCGCCATACCAGAAGCGACGCACCCCACACACAGCACACGCCCGAATGGGGTTCCGGGTGCCGTTCGCTGCGGAACGATGAGGAGTGAGGCGCTCCGGAGCAGGCGGGGCCGGGGTACGTCTCGACTGTCGCCCCCGGAGGAGAACGATGGCACTGCTGCGGCAAGAGGTCGACCCGAGCGAGGTCGGGCTGGACCCGAAGGTGCTGGACCGGATGGACCGGTACATCGCGCACGAGGTCACTCAGGGGCATCTGCCCGGCTACCTCGTCTCGGTCGCGCGCGGCGGCAGGGTCGCCCACCTCACCACGCACGGCCACCGCGACGTCGCGGCCGGTCTGCCGGTGGAGTCGGACACGCTCTGGCGGCTGTACTCGATGACGAAGCCGGTGACGTCGGTGGCGGCGCTGCTCCTGGTCGAGGAGGGGAAACTGTCACTGGACGACCCGGTGGCACATCACATTCCGTCCTTCGCGAAGCCGCAGGTGTACGTCAGCGGCAGCGGACGGGACATGGTGACGCGCCCGGCCGACGGGCCCGTACTCGTCCGGCATCTGATGACCCACACCGCGGGGCTGACGTTCGCGTTCTACGGCACGCACCCCGTGGACGCCCTCTACCGCGAGGCACGCCTCGACTCGTCGGTGGCACCCGGCACGGACCTCGCGGGCACGGTCGACGTGTACGCGTCGCTGCCGCTCCAGTTCGAACCGGGCACGGAGTGGAACTACTCGGTGGCGACGAACGTGCTCGCGCGGATCGTGGAGGTGGTGTCCGGGCAGTCGCTGGACGAGTTCCTCGCCGAGCGGGTGTTCGGGCCGCTGGGCATGCCGGACGCCGGGTTCTGTGTGGACGACATACAGGCCGAGCGGCTGTCGGAGCTGTACGGGGAGACGGAGGACGGGGGCATCAAGCCTGTAGCGGGGCTGCCGTTGCGCGGCCGGCCCAGGTTCCTGTCGGGGGCGGGCGGCATGGTCGCGGGCGCGCACGATGTCCACCGGTTCGCGGAATTCCTGCGCGGACGCGGCGAGTTGGACGGCGTCCGGCTGCTGGCCCCGCAGACCGTCGACCTGATGACCCGCAACCAGCTCCCCGGCGGCGTCGACATGCGCACCTTCGGCAGCCGCCCCTCCCACGACGAACCCAGCAAGGACGGCCTCGGCTTCGGTCTCGGCGTCTCCGTCGTCATCGACCCGGACCGCACCAAGGCCCCTGCGGGCAAGGGCACTTACGGCTGGAGCGGTGTCGCGACCACGACGTTCTGGGTGGACCCCGAGCACGACGTGACCGTGCAGTTCATGACCCAGGTCCGGCCGCGCTCGTCACACGCGCTGTACCCGGAGATCAAACGATTCGTCCACGAGGCGCTGCTCGCCGGATGAGCCCTCCGGGGAAGCCGGCCCGTACGGCACCGAAGGCCGGCCGCACCGCCGCCGGACGCCCGCCCCTCACCCCATCCGCATCGTGAACTCCAGCCCCTCCTCCGCGAGTTCGTTCAGCCACTCCTCCGACCGCACCGCCGTCTCCGCCGCCCGGCTCAGCCCCGGCGGCAGGGAGGAGTCGAGGATGTGGCGGACACCGAGGGCGAGGGGCCGGGAGACGGTGTGGGCCATGGCGGACTCCTCGACGGTGCCGACCCGGTCGAGGAGGTAACTCCCGGACCAGGTACGCCCGCCCGCGCCACGGACCGTGAGGGACACGCCGAGGACGACGCGGTCGCGGTCGGCGCGGGTGGTGGGGTAGGTCCGGGCCAGCTCCCCGGCGAGTTCGGCGATCCGCGCGTCGTCGCCCTTCTTCAGCTCGGCGAAGACCGACTCCCACGCCTGCCGCCAGCCCGCCGGCCGGAGGGTGCCGCGGACGAACGTGTCGGCGTGCCAGCCGGACGGCAGGTCGTACTGGACGGCGAAGGGGACGCTGTCGCGGTTGGGGTACGCCTCGAACGTCTCGCCGCCCAGGGCGAGTTCACGTGTCGCCTCCCAGGGGTGAGCGGTCACCGTATCGACGCCGCCCTCGATGTGCCGGGCGGGTGAGCGCAGGGCGTTCAGAACTCCGAGGGGTGCCCAACTGAAGCGGTAGCGGAAGGAGTTGGGGACGGCGGGGATGCCTCCGCAGTAGGAGGTGAGGGCGTATCGCGCCGGGTTCTCCGGGCCGATCTCGGCCCGAGCCCTCGACACCAGGCTGTGGGCGAAGAGGTGGTCGATGCCGGGGTCGAGGCCCGCTTCCACGAGCACCGTCAGGCCCGCCGCCCGCGCCACCCCGGCCTGCGCCGCCAGTTCGTCGGTGACGTAGCTGGAGCAGGCGAAGTGGGCCCCGCCCGCCAGACACGCGGCGAGCAGGTCGGGGTGCTGGGAGGCGGGCAGCATCGACACCACGACGTCGCCCGGGGCGAGTTCGGCGGCGAGGGCGTCCGTCGTCCAGGCCCGGGGCTGCGCGCGGTCGGCGATGCCGAGGCGGTCGAGGGTCTCGGCGGCGCGGTCGGCGGTGCGCTGCCACAGGCGGACCCGGTCCGCGCGCGCGGTGAGCGCGGTGAGGCCGCTGCCGGTGGAGAGTCCGGCGCCCATCCAGTGGACGGTGCCGCTCGCGGGTACCTGTTCCGGCACGGCTGCCTCCCCTTCGCCCCGATGTCACTCCCGAGAGTGTTTCCCTTCCCGACTAGCCCTGTTTGATGCCGAGTTCACCCGACGCCGACGCGAAACGCACCAGGCACCGCTGCCAAGGCCCGCTGTCCGTACGGAAGTCGAGGAGGTGGGGCACAAGACTGGCCGAGAAGTCGCTGCTCGACTCCAGGGGCAGCAGGGAGGGCAGGTTGTCGATCGCGATCAGGTCGAGCGGCGGCGTGTCGTGCAGGCGCCGTACGGGGTCGGCCCACTCGGTCGTGCGGTCGTAGACGGGCAGGACGTTGAGGGGGGAGCCGACGTCACAGGTCACGTCGGACACGGTGCGCAGCCGTCGGCCGGGGGCGTCGAGGTCCTCGGGACGGACGAAGGGCGGTACGGGGGTCGTCGCGAGGACACAGTTGACGAGCAGTTCGTGCCCCAACAGCGCCTCGCGGTCGAGGTTCCGTGTCTCGGCGAGGTCCCAACTCGTCGGTGAGATCCCCGCCGCCGCGAGGGCGTCCCGCGCACCCCGCCCGCTGCGCCCCAGGGCTCCGATCACCAGGGCCGGGATGTCCCGGTCACCGGGGCCGGGGTTCAGGGACTCCCGCATCGTCTTCTCGTCCGTCGGCGTCAACTCGCCCGCGAGACGCCCCCGGTGGTGGAGGACGGCGAGGGCTGCGCCCAGGTAGCCCGCCCAGTAGCCGAACGCGGCGAGGCGGCGGCCGGTGTCGTCGGTGAGGTACTCCAGGTCGAGGAGGGCTCCCCCGCCGGCGGCGAACCGGGTCAACAGGGCTTCGGCGCCCGGCTGTTGCTTGTAGGCGTGGCCGAAGAAGATGTGCCGGTGCGTCAGCTCGGCCGGGTCGTCCGGGAGTTCCTTCAGACCGAGGATCACCGCGTCGCCCGGCGCCGACACCCACGAGCCCGCGGGCACCACTTGGGCGCCGACGGCCTCGTACTCCTCTGTGGAGAAGATCCGTTGAGCGGAGTCCTCGACCGTCAGACGGATGCCGTGCTCGACCAGGCGGCGGGCGTCGGCGGGGACGATCGGGGTGCGGCGTTCGGTGGACCGGGCTTCGTGGCGGAGCCACAGGTGGACGGCGGTCATACGCGGTTGGCCTCCGGGCGCGGGGCGTCGGCGGCGAAGCGGCCGGCGCTGAGAGGGGTGACGTCCACGAAGGGTACGCGGCCGAGGACGAGGTCGCGCACGACCTCGCCGACGGCGGGTCCCTGGAGGAAGCCGTGCCCGGAGAAGCCGGTGGCGTACAGGAAGCGGGAGACCGAACTCGCCTCGCCGATCAGGCCGTTGTGGTCCGGGGTGACCTCGTACAGGCCCGCCCAGCCGCCCGTGCGGCGCAGGTCGAGCAGGGCGGGCGCCCGGTGTTCCATGGCGGCGGCGAGGCGGGGTATCCAGCGGTCGTGGGCGTCGGTGGCGAAGCCGGGGCGCTCGTCGGGGTCGGACATGCCGACCAGCAGGCCGGGGCCCTCGGGGTGGAAGTAGAAGGAGGTGGTGAAGTCGATCGTCATCGGGAGGTCCGGCGGCAGCCCGGGAAAGGCCTCCGTGACGGCGACCTGGCGTCTCAGCGGCTGGACCGGCAGGTCCACGCCGACCATCGCGCCGATCGACCTGGACCAGGCGCCGGCCGCGCAGACCACGGTGGAGGTGGTGATGCGGCCGATCGTGGTGTGCACGGCGGTGATGGTCTCGCCGCGCACCTCGATGTCCGTGACCGAGGTATGACGCAGTATCCGCACGCCGTGGTGGCGGGCGACGGCCGCGTAGCCGTGGACGACGGCCTCCGGGGTGCAGTGCCCGTCGTCCGGCGAGTACGCGGCGGCGAGCAGGCCGTCGGTGGTGATCAGCGGGTTGAGGCGCCGGGCCTCGGCCGGGTCGATGAGGCGGCTCGGGACACCGAGGGCGTTCTGAAGGGCGATACCGGCCTCGAAGGAGGCGACCTCCTCCGGGGTGGTGAGGAGGAAGAGGTAACCGGTGCGCCGGAGGCCGATGTCGTGGCCCGTCTCCTCGCCGAAGCGGGCGAACGCCTCCAGACTGCGGGCGCCGAGGCGGATGTTGACCTCGTCGGAGAACTGGGCGCGTACGCCGCCGGCGGCCTTCGAGGTCGATCCCGCGGCGAGTTCGTCGCGTTCGACGATCACCACGTCGCGGACCCCGGCGGCGGCGAGGTGACAGGCGACGCTGGTGCCGATCACCCCGCCGCCGATGACGACGACCGAGGCATGCGTGTTCAAGCGTGCGGCTCCTTGTGGGCGGCGGCCCCGGCCCGTGTGCCGAGGCCGGGGAGTTGCTGCTGCCGTCCTGCCGACGGGAGTTCAGGACCAGTGGGCCACCGCGTCGAGGTGCGGAAGGTGGTGGTCGAGGCGCTCCCGCTTGGTGCGCAGGTACGTGATGTTGTTCTCGCACGGCGGGATCAGCAGCGGCACCTCCTCGGCGACCTCGATGCCGTTGTCCGTCAACGCCTCGCGCTTGCGCGGGTTGTTGGACATCAGGCGCACCGACTTCACGCCCAGGTCGCGCAGGATCTCCGCGGCGACGCCGTAGTCGCGGGCGTCGACGGGGAAGCCGAGGGCGACGTTCGCCTCCACCGTGTCGAGGCCCTCCGCCTGGAGCGCCATCGCACGCAGCTTGCCCAACAGGCCTATGCCGCGGCCCTCGTGGCCACGCAGGTAGACGACGACACCGGCGCCCTCGGCGACCACCGCGCGCAGCGCCGAGTCGAGCTGGTCGCCGCACTCGCAGTGCTGGGAGCCGAACGCGTCGCCCGTGAGGCACTCCGAGTGCAGCCGGGTCAGGACGTCCTCGGCGCCGAGTTCGCCGTAGACCAGGGCGACTTGTTCGTCACCGCGGTCGTGGTCCATGTAACCGACCGCCTGGAATTTGCCGTAGACGGTGGGCAGAGGGGCATTCACCACGCGTTCCACGCCCGTGCGCTGCGGGGTCTTCTTGCCGAGTACACCGATTTTTTCTGTCATGATCTGGTTCCTAAGAGTCCGATGGGGAGTCGAAAGGGCGGGAAAAGGATGAGTGGTGCGGAGATACGGGCGGGGCGTGGGACGGTGGCCTCGGCACTGCCGACGGACACCACCGATGACGTACGGACGCGAGGGGCGGCTGTCTCAACGCGGATCGCGGTCCTTCCCGTGGGCAGCTACGAACAGCACGGCGCCCACCTCCCGCTGGCCACCGACACGCTGGTCGCCTGTGCCATCGCCCGGGAGATCGCGGCGGCTCATCCCGTGCACCTCCTTCCGCCCGTGACCATCGCCTGCTCGCACGAACACGCGGACTGGCCCGGGACCGTCAGCATTTCCGCCGCGACCCTGCACGCGGTGGTGCGTGACATCGCGGCCTCGCTGCGCCGCTCGGGCGTCGAGGCCCTGGTCGTGGTCAACGCGCACGGCGGGAACTACGTCCTCGGCAACGTCGTCCAGGAGGCGTCCGCGCGCGGCGAGCACCTCGCGCTCTTCCCGGCCCCGGAGGACTGGGAGGAGGCCCGCGTCCTCGCGGGTGTCGAAACCTCCCTCCTCACCGACATGCACGCCGGTGAAATCGAGACGTCGATCCTTCTGCACGCGCATCCCGAAGTCGTCAGGCCCGGCTACGAGTCCGCCGATTTCATCGCCGACGACCGCCGTCATCTCCTCACCTCAGGAATGTCCGCCTATACCGATTCGGGTGTCATAGGCCGGCCTTCGCTCGGCTCCGCAGAAAAGGGGGAGCGGCTTCTGGCGAGCCTCGTGGATTCTTTCGGGGCGTATTTCTCGCTGCTGAGTTCCCGGGCCGGGGAAGCCTCGGCGGAGTAGGACGACGCCGGCGCGGGGGCGGTGGTGTGTGACACCGAGGTGTGATGTACCACCGGCTCCGCGTCCGAGGCCGCGGTGTGATGTACCACCGGCCCCTCGCCCAAGGCCGAGGTGTGATGTACCACCGCCGCCCCACCCGAGGCCGAGGTGTGATGTACCACCGCCCCCGCCACCACCGCCCCAGGCAACACCCGCCTCCCCCGAACCCCCTCCCACCACCGCACGACCAGCACCACAACCCCCGGCAGCGCCGCCACGAAACACAGCACCCCGTACACCACCGACACCGCGAACCCCGTGTCCGCCCCCAGCCCCGCCGCCCCGAACGCCCAGGCGGTGACCCCTTCCCGGGGCCCCCACCCCCCGACGTTCAGCGGCACCCCCATGGCGAGGAGGGCCAGGACGGCGAGCGGCAGCAGGCGGACGGCCGAGGCGGACACCCCCGCGACGCGGGCCGCGAGGACGAACGTCCCGATGTGCCCGGCGAGAACGACGAGGGAGGAGAGGGCGACGCCGGGCCCGTTGCGCCGGGACAGCAGAGCTTCCCGGGCCTCGGCAAGCATCCCCCGCACGGCCCGTCCGCGCCGTGACCCGCCGGCCGGCGTCCGGTTCATGCGGACGGCGAGCAGCACC
>NZ_JBTYMC010000081.1:0-25183 GCF_054880855.1 Streptomyces sp. S6
CGCCAGCACCGGCACCGACGGACAGGGCGCCCTCCTCGCGGGCAGCGCCGTGCTGATGCTGGGCGGTGCCGCGCTGTACCGGCGGTTCCGGCCGAGGCCGGTGCGCTGACGGGAGGAGCGCACTCCCCGGGGGCCGTGCCGACCGAGCCGGCGCGGCCCTCAGCGCGCGTGGAACCGGCGGTGCAACTCCCGTACCTCACCCGCCAGTTCCGGCACCGGCCCGGCCACCTGCACGCCGGGTGCGACCTCGTTGACCGGCAGGGTCCGCACCGGCGGTGCCGGCACCCCCAACTCACCCAGCCAGGCGGCGAGTTGTTCGGACGAGGCGACGTACACGATCCGGCCGAGCCCGACCCAGGCGTGGGCCGCCGCGCACATCGGGCAGTGCTCGCCGGACGTGTACACCGTCGCCGCCGCGCGTTCCTCGGGGGAGAGGTGGGCCGCCGACCAGCGGGCCAGCTCGAACTCGGGGTGGCGCGTGCGGTCGCCGGAGGCCACCCGGTTGTGGTCCTCCGCGAGGACCGTCCCGTCGGCGCCGACCAGCACCGAACCGAACGGCTCGTCCCCGACGGCCAGCGCCTCGGCCGCGAGTTCCACCGCCCGCCGCAGATGGGGCAGCTCCGATTCCTTCACCATCGCTTCGCGACCTCCCGTGCAAAGGGTTGCGGACAACGTCTTGCACGCAGCGTAATTGTGTTGTGGCGGGTGAGGCGGGGTGCTGGAGTGACCGTATGAACAACGCAGACATTCTCGCCGTCTACGACCGTGAGATGCGGGAGGGCGCCCGCCCCGACAGCGCCGACACCCGGATCGAGCGGACCGGCAGGGTCGTCCGCCAGATCGACCCCGCCAAGGGCTGGAACGGCGTCCTGTGGTCGCGGATCGACGAGGACGACGCGGACGAGGTCATCGCCGAGCAGATCGCCCTCTACACGAAGCTCGGCCTTGAGTTCGAGTGGAAGACGTACTCCCACGACACCCCCGCCGACCTGGGACAGCGCCTGAAGGCCGCCGGGTTCGTGCCGGACGACGACGAGACGCTCCTGGTCGCCGGGACGACGAGCCAGCTGCCCGGTGTCGAGCCGCCCGAGGGGGTCCGTATCGACCCCGTCACCGACATGGCCGGCGTCGAGCTGATGGTCCGCGCCAACGAGCGGGCGTTCGGCCGGGACGGCTCCTGGCTGCGCGAGGCCATGCGGGCGCGGCTCGCCGAGGACTCGGACGTGCTCGTCGCGGTCGTCGCCATGGCCGGGGACGAGCCCGTCAGCTCCGCCCGCATGGAGCTGATCCCCGGCACCCGCTTCGCCGGGCTCTGGGGCGGGGGGACGGTGCCGGAGTGGCGCGGACGCGGGATCTACCGGGCCCTCGTCTCCCACCGGGCTCGGATCGCCGCCGAGCGGGGGTACGAGTTCCTCCAGGTCGACGCGTCCGAGGACAGCAGGCCGATCCTGGAGAGGCTGGGGTTCGCGAAACTGAGCACGACCACGCCGTATCTGTACACGCCGTGACGGACGCCGGGTGGTGAAGGTCCCCGCGCCGGGTTCCGTGCTCGCCGGGTGCAAGGGCCCGTCCGGTTCCGGATGGGCCCGCCGTGCGTTTGAGGGGAGCCATGGCGGCGGGCCCGGTGTCGGACCTCTGGGTGTCCGTCCAGCGTAGACCCCGGCGCCCGAGGGGGGAACGGCACGCGGGGACGTCGTACCGGCGCACGGCGCAGTTCGCCGTACGCGGGCCGGGCGGTGTGGCGTAGGGGGTCCGGACGGCCCCGGGCCCCTCGGTCAGCGGCGGGACTTCGCGCGGTCCAGCGCGGTGACGCCCACCGCCGCGAGGCCGATCTGGATCAGCCACTCGATCCAGTCGACGCCCTTCGTGTCCTGGACGTCGAGACCGTTCGCGATGGCGGAGCCGACGAGGGCCGCGGCGATGCCGACGAGAACGGTCCACAGAATGCCGATGCGCTGGCGCCCGGGGACGACCAGCCGGCCGAGGACGCCGATGACGCAGCCGATGACGATCGCGCTGATGACTCCGGAGATCTCCATCATGGTCCCTTCGAGTCGGAATCCGTAGTCCTACGGGTGCCCGCGCGGGCGTCGAACAGTCCGCTCCGGTTATTGCCCGCTCTTGATGTTCCCCGGCCGTCGTCGCCATGTACCTTTCAACCGGTCGATGCGCGTAGAGCAGCCCGGACCTGGGCCTACCCGCACCCGCCTCTTCCCCCCTCACCCTTCACGGAGGTTCGCCGGATGCCCGGTACCGCCCGCCCCCGCTCCCAGGCCACCAGTGCGCTCGCCGCCCTCGGCCTGCTCGCCGCCGGGGTCACGCTCCAGGTCACCGCCGCCACGCCCTCGCACGCCGCCACCCCCCACCGCGTCCTCTTCGACAACGCGCACGCGGAGACCGCGGGCAACGCCGACTGGATCATCTCCACCAGCCAGCCCGACCCGCTGGACGAGAACTCCGCCCCGTCCGACGAGACCGACTGGACCGGCGCGCTGTCCTCCTGGGGCGTCGCCCTCCAGCAGACCGGCGACTACAGCCTCAAGACGCTGCCGTCGGGATCGAGCATCAGCTACGGCGGCTCCTCGGCGACCGACCTCAAGAACTTCGACACGCTCGTCCTGCCCGAGCCCAACACCCTGTTCACGGCCGCCGAGAAGACGGCGATCATGAACTTCGTGAAGAACGGCGGCGGCCTCTTCATGATCTCCGACCACACCGGCGCCGACCGGAACAACGACGGCGAGGACGCGGTCGAGATCCTCAACGACCTGATGACGGACAACTCCGTCGACTCCACCGACCCGTTCGGCTTCTCCATCGACTCCCTCAACATCGGCTCCGACCACCCCGCCGCCATCTCCGACACCTCGAACCCGGTCCTGCACGGCTCCTTCGGCACCGTCACCAACAGCCTCATCGCCAGCGGCACCACGGCCACCCTCAAGCCCGCCGACAACTCCGCCGTCAAGGGCCTCCTCTACCGCACCGGCCGCTCCGGCAACACCGGCGCCTTCTTCCTCACCTCCACCTTCGGCTCCGGCCGCATCGCGTTCTGGGGCGACAGCAGCCCGATCGACGACGGCACCGGCCAGCCCGGCAACACCCTCCACGACGGCTGGAACGACCCCAGCGCCACGAACGCGGCCCTCGCCCTCAACGCGACGGACTGGCTCTCGAAGGCGTCCTGACGACGCCCCGGTACCGGGACCGCGCCGAGATGCGGTCCCGGCCGGGCGGTGGGAGCGTGGGACGCGCCGCCGAGCTCAGGGAGAACGATGGAGTACACGTACGTCCTCTACGTCGGAGCCTCCCCCGAGCGGATCTGGGACGCGCTCACCGACGCCGACCTGACCGCCGCCTACTGGGGACACCGCAACGTGTCGGACTGGCGGGAGGGCTCGCGCTGGGCGCACGTGCGCACCGACGGGTCGGAGGTCGCGGACGTGGTCGGGAGCGTCGTCGAGAGCCGCCGGCCGCGAAGGCTCGTGACCACGTGGGCCGCGCCCGACGACCCCGGCCGGGTGTCGCGGGTGTGGTTCGACATCAAGGGGCACGAGGGGATCGCCCGGCTGACGGTCGTGCACCAGGATCTGCGGGACGCCGCCGAGGTACGGGACGTCGCGAGCGGGTGGCCCGCCGTGCTGTCGAACCTCAAGACGACGCTGGAGACCGGGCGGCCTCTGTCGACGGAGCCCTGGACGGTTCCGGAGGGCTGAGGCGGCCCGGTCGGGTCGGCAACCGATCGTTCAGGTTCAGGTCTTGGTCCTCCTCGCCGCCGTGCCGGCGCACAACGCCCCCAGGATCACGGCCAGCGCGCCGATGATGATGTTGTTCAGCTTCACCCCGGTGTCCGGGCTGCTGCCGACGACCCACGGGGCGATGATCATCCACACGCCCAGGGCGCCCATGGCCCAGCTGAGGCCGTACATACGGGCGGGGGCCACGGTGAAGCCGACGCCCAGCAGGGCGATCGCGATGCCCACGATCAGGTTGTGGGCCACGAGCGGGGGCTGACTGGTGGTGTAGTGGACGATCCAGGGGGATACGGCGCAGTACAGACCCAGCAGGAACACCGGTCCGTCCACGAGCGCCACATCACGACCGCCGAGCATGCGGGCGTACCGGTCGCGCATCTCGGATACATCGGGGTGAGTCGCTATGTCACCTCTGGTGGGCGAGACGTTGGCCATGATTCGTCTCCTTCGACGTCATAGCGGTGATAACGCCGCTTTCTCCCCATTCTGCTCTTATTTTGTCCTTATGTGAAGTTGCGTGCGGAGGTCCAGCGCGGTGCGGGCGAACATGTCGTGCAGATCCAGCGCCGCCTGCGCCGCCGTCCCCGCCCGCCGCCTGCGCAGCACCAGCAGCACCTGCGGGGTACGCCCCGCCAGTGGCCGGTACGTGATCGCCCCGAGCCGTTCCAGCGGATCCCCGACGACACTGAAGTCCGGCAGCACCGTCACCCCCAGCCCCTCCGCGACCATCAGCTTCCCCATCTCCGCCCCGTCCGTGGAGTACGCGAACGACGGCCCGCCCGCCCCGAGCAGCCGGTGCACGTAGCGGTGCATCACGTACCCCGACCGCATCCCGATCAACGGCACCCCCGCCAGCTCCTCCGGCCCCACCTCCTCCCGCGCCGCCAGCGGACACTCCGGATGCATCACCACCACCGGCCGCCCCCGCAGCAGCTCCGTCGACGCGAACTCCGCCGGCATGTCGTCCCCTTCGAGATGGTTCACCAGCCCCAGGTCGAACCCCCCTTCCAGCAGCCCCCGTTGGATGTCCGACTGCTGCGCCCCCACCACCTCCACCTGCGTCAGCGGATGCGCGAGACGGAACTCCCGCACCGCCGGGATCAGCAGCGGCACGGTCGCCGCGTTCACCGTCCCCACCCGCACCATCCGGCTGATCCGGTGCTGCTCGCCGGCCGCCGACCGCAGCCGGTCCACCGCGTCCAGCACCCCGATGATGTGCGGCAGCAGCTCCCGCCCGGACGCGCTCATCGTCGCCCCCGACCGCTTGCGCTCCAGCAGATCGACCCCGAGTTCCCGCTCCAGATTCCGCACCGTCTCGCTCAACGCGGGCTGGGAGAGCCGCAGTTCCTCCGCCGCCCGGCGCAGGGAGCCGAGCCGGGTGACCGCCGCGATGTATTCGAGCTGTTCCGTCCGCATGACCGGCAGAATGCGGGCCGATTCCCGGGGCGTTCAAGGGTTTCCCTGTCACACCTTCGTGAAATTCAATGGTCCGGGATCCGAGACCGGTCGGGTTCTCCTTGACGGCCCGCGCGGACGGCTGCCACGATCGAAGACATGAAGATGCGACTGGACCTCACGCGGCGACGCCATGTCGACCTCGCGCGCGTCTCCAGCGCCTCCTGTCGCGCCGCGGTCTGATCGAATCCCGCAGATCCACCGCGTTTCCCCTTTCCTGAAGCCTGAATTCCGTGCGCCGTGCGCGCCTTGCGAATTCGGCATGCCCGAAAGTGCCGGAAAACGCTCACCCGTCACAGGAGTTGCGCATGTCCGCGCCCGTAAAATTCGCCTACTGGGTTCCCAACGTCAGCGGGGGACTCGTCACCAGCTCCATCGAACAACGCACCGACTGGGGCTACGACTACAACCGCGAACTCGCCGTCCTCGCCGAGAACAACGGCTTCGAGTACGCCCTCAGCCAGGTCCGCTACATGGCCAGCTACGGCGCCGAGTTCCAGCACGAGTCCACCAGCTTCTCCCTCGCCCTGCTGCTCGCCACCGAGCGCCTCAAGGTCATCGCCGCCGTCCACCCCGGCCTCTGGCACCCCGGCGTCCTCGCCAAACTCGGCGCCACCGCCGACCACCTCTCCAAGGGCCGCTTCGCGGTGAACGTCGTCTCCGGCTGGTTCAAGGGCGAGTTCACCGCCCTCGGCGAACCCTGGCTGGAGCACGACGAACGCTACCGGCGTGCCGAGGAGTTCATCACCGCCCTGCGCACGATCTGGACCGAGGACCACACCGAACTCGCCGGTGACTTCTACCGGCTGAGGGACTTCACCCTCAAACCCAAGCCCCTGCACACCCCGGAGATCTTCCAGGGCGGCAACTCCACCGCCGCCCGCGCCATGGCCGGGCGGGTCTCCGACTGGTACTTCTCCAACGGCAAGGACTTCGACGGCGTCGTCGAGCAGATCGACGACATCCGCAAGTCCGCGGCCCAAGTCGGCCGCACCGCGCCCAAGTTCGGCCTCAACGGGTTCCTCATCGCCCGGGACACCGAGGCCGAGGCGCGCGACACCCTGCGCGAGATCGTCGCCAAGGCCGACCGCGAGGCCGTCGAGGGATTCGGCGCGGCGGTGAAACAGGCGGGACAGTCCACCGCCGACAAGAAGGGCATGTGGCAGGACTCCACCTTCGAGGACCTCGTCCAGTACAACGACGGCTTCCGCACCGGCCTGATCGGCACCCCCGAGCAGATCGCCGAGCGGATCGTCGCCTACAAGAAACTCGGCGTCGACCTCTTCCTCCTCGGGTTCCTCCACTACCACGAAGAGGTCGAGTACTTCGGCAAGAAGGTGCTCCCGCTGGTGCGCGAACTCGAAGCGCGCCAGACCGCCTGACCCTCAACTCCCGCCTGCCGAAAGGACGTCAAACCATGAGCACCGCCACCACCCGCTGGACCGCCACCCCGAAGACCGCCGGGGAATGGATCGCCCGCGCCGCCGAGACCGCCGCAGTCCTCGCCACCGACGCCGCCGCCCGCGACAAGGCCGGCGCCACCCCGCACGCCGAGGTCCGCCTCCTCAAGGACGCCGGTCTCGTCACCCTGCTCGGCCCCACGGAGCACGGCGGCGGGGGACAGGACTGGCCCACCGCCTACCGCGTCGTCCGTGAGATCGCCAAGGCCGACGGCTCCATCGGCCAGCTCCTCGGCTACCACTACCTGTGGTTCTGGGCCGCCCGCCTGGTCGGCACCCGCGCCCAGTGGGAGCACGTGGAGGCCGAGGCCACCCGGCAGACCTGGTTCTTCGGGGGCGCCGTCAACCCCCGCGACCACGACGTGACCGTCACCGAGGACGGCGACGACCTCGTCTTCACCGGCGCCAAGACCTTCTCCACCGGCAGCAAGGTCTCCGACGTCACCGTCCTCGAAGGCGTCCTCGCGGGCACCGACCAGCACGTCTTCGCGATCGTCCCCTCCGACAGCCCCGGCCTCACCTTCCACGACGACTGGGACAACATCGGCCAGCGCCTCACCGAGTCCGGCGGCGTCACCATCGACGGCGTCCGCACCCCCTGGACGAACGCCGCCGGATACGTCGACAAGGTGTTCCAGCCCCGCGTCTACAACACCCTCAACGTGCCGACCATCCAACTGGTCTTCGTCAACTTCTACCTGGGCATCGCGGGCGGCGCCCTGGAGACCGCCGCGACCTACACCCGCACCAAGTCCCGCTCCTGGCTGCACGGCGGCCACACCCGCGCCACCGACGAGCCGTACGTCATCGACGTCTACGGCGACCTCACCGCCAAGCTCTGGGCCGTCGAGGCCCTCGCCGACGCGGTCGCCCTGGAGGGACAGCAACTGCACGACGACCCCGACGCCGTCACCCCCGAGGCGCGCGGCGCCTTCGAGGTACGGGTCGCGGCGGTCAAGGCGCGTGCCACGGACGTCGCCCTGGAGATCACCAACGGCATCTTCGAGGTCACCGGCGCCCGCGCCACCGCCTCCGCCGAGGGCCTCGACCGGTTCTGGCGCAACGTCCGCACCCACACCCTCCACGACCCCGTCGCCTACAAGCGCCGCGAGGTCGGCCGCTGGGTCCTGGACGGCGAACTGCCCGAACCCACCTGGTACTCCTGACCGCCTCCCCCGGGGCGCCCGCGTGAAAAAGCCCGCGTGGAAAAGCCCGCACGCGAAACACCGCGCGGGCGCCCCGGCCCCCTCTCCCGTGAAAGAGGACCCCATGGCCACCGTCCTGTCCGTCTCCGGCAGCCCGTCCCCCTCCTCCCGCACCGGCCGCCTCCTGCGCCACCTCGACCAGCGCCTCACCGCCCAGGGCCACCGGGTGATCCCCCTCGACGTCCGCACGGTCCCCGCCGAGGCGTTGCTCGGCGCCGACTTCCAGCACCCGGCGATCGTCGAGGCCACCGAACTCGTCGCGCAGGCCGACGGCGTCGTCGTCGCCACCCCCGTCTACAAGGCGTCCTACTCCGGCGTCCTCAAGGCGCTCCTCGACCTGCTCCCGCAGTACGCGCTCACCGGCAAGACCGTGCTGCCGCTCGCCACCGGCGGCTCCACCGCGCACGTCCTCGCCCTGGACTACGCGCTGCGGCCGGTCCTCAACTCGATGGGCGCCGCGCACATCGTGCAGGGCTGGTTCACCCTCGACAAGGACATCACCGCCCACGACGACGGCACGGTCACCGTCGCCCCGTCCGCCGCCGAGGCCCTCGCGCAGGTCGTCGACCAGTTCTCGGCCGCCCTCGGCCGCACCCCCTATCTGGCGGCGGTGAGCTGATGGCCGCGCATGTCATCGCCGACGGCGCCGAAGCGCTCGCCGTCGCCCGTTCCCTCGCCGACGAGTTCCGCACGGGCGCGAGTGAACGCGACACCCAACGCCGCCTGCCGCGCGCCGAGTTGGACCGGCTCTCCGCGTCCGGGCTGCTCGCCGTCACCGTCCCCGCCGAGCACGGCGGCGCCGATGTCGACGCGCTGACGCTCGCCGAGATCTTCCGGCTCCTCGGGACCGCCGACGGCAGCCTCGCGCAGATCCCGCAGAGCCACTTCGTCTACGTCAACGTGATCCGCCGTCAAGGCACCGAGCAGCAGCGGAAGTTCTTCTACGACGAGCTGCTCGCCGGCCGCCGCTTCGGCAACGCCCAGTCCGAGGCCGGCACCCAGCACGTCCAGGACATCCGCACCCGTCTGGAGCGGCGCCCCGACGGCTCGTACGTCCTCACCGGGACCAAGCACTACTCCACCGGCGCCCTCTTCGCCCACTGGATCCCGGTGCTGGCCCGCTCCGAGGACGACAAGCTGCACGTCGCCTACGTCCCCGCCGACGCCCCCGGCCTCACGGTCGACGACGACTGGGACGGCCTCGGCCAGCGCACGACCGCCAGCGGCACCGTCCACCTCGACGGCGTCCCCGTCCCGGCGGACCGCGTCCTGCCCCACCACCTCACCTTCGAGGGCCCTCAACTCCACGGCGCCGTCGCACAGTTGCTGCACGCCGCCATCGACGTCGGGATCGCGGGCGGCGCGCTCGCCGAAGCCGTCGAGTTCGTGCGGACCAAGACGCGGCCCTGGTTCGAGAGCGGCTTCGAGACCGCCGCCGAAGACCCTTTGCTGATCCAGCGGTTCGGCGAGCTGGCGATCCAAGTGCGGGCCGCAGAAGCCCTGTTGAAGGAAGCGGCCCGCGCTGTGGACGCCGCACGCGCCGAGTTGACCGACGACAGTGCCGCCGAGGCGTCGATCGCCGTCGCCGCCGCGAAGGTGACCGCCGCACAGGCGGCCGTCGACGTCGCGGGCGCCCTCTTCGAGGTGTCCGGCACCCGGTCCGCCCTCAACTCCCTGAACCTGCACCGGCACTGGCGTGACGCCCGCACCCACACCCTGCACGACCCGACGCGGTGGAAGGTGCAGCACATCGGCCGGTACGTGCTGGGCGGCACCCGCCCGCCCCGCCACGGCCTGCTCTGAACGCCCTAGGAGACCCCCACATGTCCCTGACCTTCCACTGGTTCCTCCCCACCAACGGCGACAGCCGGCATGTCGTCGGCGGCGGCCACGGCACCCCCGCGACCGCCTCCGGCCGGGACCGGCCGCCCACGGTCGCCTACCTCAGCCAGATCGGCCGCGCCGCCGAGGACCTGGGGTTCGTCGGCGCGCTCACCCCGACCGGGGCGTGGTGCGAGGACGCCTGGCTCACCACCGCGATGGTCAGCCAGAACACCGAGCGGCTGAAGTTCCTCGTCGCCTTCCGGCCCGGCTCCGTCTCGCCCACACTGGCCGCGCAGATGGCGTCCACGTTCCAGCGGCAGACCGGCGGGCGGCTCCTCCTCAACGTCGTCACCGGCGGGGAGAGCCACGAGCAGCGGGCCTACGGGGACTTCCTCGACAAGGACGACCGCTACCGGCGCACCGGCGAATTCCTCGACATCGTCCAGGGGTTGTGGGCGGGAGAGACCGTCGACCTCAAGGGGGAGCACCTCCGGGTCGAGGACGCGAAGCTCGCCCGCCTGCCCGACCCGGTCCCCGAGGTGTACTTCGGCGGCTCCTCGCCGATCGCCGCCGAGATCGCCGCCCGGTACGTCGACGTCTACCTGACCTGGGGTGAACCTCCGGCCCAGGTCGCCGAGAAGATCGTCCACCTCAAGAGCCTCGCCGCGCGGCACGGACGCACCCTGCGGTTCGGCATCCGGCTGCACGTCATCACCCGCGACACCTCCGAGGCGGCGTGGGCCGAGGCGGAGCGGCTCCTCGCAGGCTTCGACCCCGAGACCGTCCAGGCCGTCCAGTCGGGCCTGGCCCGCAGCGAATCCGAAGGCCAGCAGCGGATGCTGGCGCTGCACGGCGGCCGGCGCGACAAGCTGGAGGTCCATCCCGGGCTGTGGGCGGGCATCGGACTGGTACGCGGCGGCGCCGGCACCGCGCTCGTCGGCTCCCACTCCGAGGTGGCCGCCCTGATCAAGGAGTACGCGGCGATCGGCATCGAGGAGTTCGTCCTGTCCGGCTATCCGCACCTGGAGGAGGCGTACTGGTTCGGCGAGGGGGTGCTGCCGCTGCTCGCGGGGGAGGGGCTGTGGACACATCCGTCCGGAAAGACGTCCGTCCCCTCGGCCCAGGTGCCGTTCACGAGCTGAGAGGGCTGGGGGACAGCGGTCAGCCGGGCCCCAGTTCGGTGAGGACGTCGAAGTCCAGACCGTCCGCGCGGGCCAGGTAGATCCGCTGGCGGACGTGGCTGCCCTCCAGGTGGAGGAGGCCGCGGGCGCCTTCGTAGGAGACGGTCGAGGCGGTCGCGCCGATGCGGGTGACGTCGCCGGTGCCGGCGTGGCGCAGGAGGGCGGACAGGAGGAGGACGCCCTCGTAGCAGGACTCGCCGAGGCTGCCGGGGGAGGGGGCGTCGAGGCCGAAGCGGTGGGCGTAGCGGCCGTGGAAGTCCAAGGTGTCGGCGGTGGCGAGGGAGGTGAAGAAACCTGCCGTGCTGTACAGGTCGGCGGTGGCCGAAGGGCCGCTGGCCAGAAGCATGTTCTCGTCCATGAGGGTGCTCAGGCGCAGACAGCGCGTGTCCAGGCCGGACGCCGCGAAGGCCCGGTTGAAGCGGACGGCGTCCGTGCCGACGAGCAGCATGAGGACGCCGTCCGCGTCGGAGCGCTCGATGCGGCGCAGGACGGGCGCGAAGTCGTGGGTGCCCAGGGGGAGATACGCCTCGCCGATCACCCGCGAGCCCGTCCGCCGGGCGTACCTGTGCGCCGCGCGGGCCGTGCGGCGGGGCCACACGTAGTCGTTGCCGACGACGAACCAGCGCCGCACCCGCCGCTCCCCGGCGAGCAGGACCATCGCCGGGCACAGCTGGTCACGAGGCGTCTCGCTGGTCAGGAAGACACCCGCACGGTCCTCGCCGCCCTCGTACAGCGCGGTGTACACGTACGGCACCCGGTGGGCGACGCGCGGCGCGAGAGCCTGGCGGACGGAGGAGATGTGCCAGCCGGTGACCCCCTGGACGACCCCTGCGTCGACCAGCGCCTCGACCTGATCGGCGACCGCGCGGGGCGCCGCGCCCCCGTCGACCGGGATCAGCCGCAGCTCCCGGCCGAGCACCCCGCCCGCCCGGTTGACCTCCTCGGCGGCGAGCCGCGCGCACAGCTCGCAGGCGGGGCCGAAGATCCCGGCAGGTCCCTGCAACGGGAAGACGAGGGCCACGCCGAAGGCGGAAGCGTCGGGGAACATGACGCCATCGTCACGGGTCCGTCCGGTGAACTCCAGTGCGTCTCATACGATGTACACACCTTGGAGTTAGGGAGCAGGATGCCGACCTCGTCCGCCCGCCGGCCCGACGACCTGATCAACCTGCTCACCCGGGCCGAACGGCTGGCCGCCCGCCGGCTCCAGGGCGTCCTGGACGGGGAGGGCTGCTCGCTGGACGCCTGGCGCGTCCTGTCCCTCCTCGCCGACGACTCCGGGCACCACATGTCGGCCATCGCCGAGGCCGCCTTCCTCCCGCCTCCGACGCTCACGAAACTCGTGGACCAGCTCGTCGACCAGAACCTCGTCCACCGCCGCGTCGACCCGCACGACCGGCGCCGCATCCTCGTCCACCTCACCCCGCGCGGGCGGGACCACTGGGCCCGCGTCGACCGTGCCGTCCGCGCGGACTGGCCGGGGCTGGGGGAGGGGGACGAGGAGATGCTGACGGCGCTGCTGGAGCGGCTCGCGGAGACGGTGGACGGCTCCGCGCGCGTGTGACCGTGCCGTGGCCCAAAGTGGTCGTACGGCCCAGGAATGTTGAACCCGCGCCGATAGTTGCTATATACATCTGATCCGCGAGCATCAGCCCCCTACCCGAGCGAGGCACCACCGTGACCACCGCCACCCCCGAGCGGCCCGCCGACGTCGTCACCCGCCTGCGGACCACCTTCCGCACCGGCCGCACCAAGCCCGTCGAGTGGCGGACGACGCAACTGCGCCGCCTGCGCGAGATGCTCACGGAGAAGGGCGCCGACCTCGCCACCGCCCTCCACGCCGACCTCGGCAAGAGCGGCACCGAGGCGTACCGCACCGAGATCGACTTCACCGTCCGCGAGATCGACCACACCCTCGGCCACCTCGCCGACTGGCTGCGCCCCGAACCCGCACCCGTCCCGGCGCACCTCGGCTCGGACGCCACCGCCCGCACGCAGTACGACCCCCTCGGCGTCGTCCTCGTCATCGCCCCCTGGAACTACCCGGCGCAGCTCCTGCTCGCCCCGCTCGTCGGCGCCCTCGCCTCCGGCAACGCGGTCGTCGTCAAGCCCAGCGAACTCGCCCCGGCGACCTCCGCCGCTCTGGCCCGCCTGCTGCCCGAGTACCTCGACACCGACGCCGTCGCCGTCGTCGAGGGCGGCATCCCGGAGACGACCGCCCTGCTCGCCGAGAAGTTCGACCACATCTTCTACACCGGCAACGGCACCGTCGGCCGCGTCGTGCTGCGCGCCGCCGCCGAGCACCTCACGCCGGTCACCCTCGAACTCGGCGGCAAGTCCCCGGCGTTCGTCGACTCCACCGCCGACCTCAAGACCGTCGCCGGACGTCTCGTGCGCGGCAAGTTCCTCAACGCCGGCCAGACCTGCGTCGCCCCCGACTACATCCTCACCGACCCCGAGACCGCCGCCGCGCTGGAACCCCTCCTCGCGAGCGCCGTCGAGGAGACGTACGGCGCCGACCCGCAGCAGTCCGGAGAGTACGGGCGGATCGTCAACGAACGCCACTTCGACCGGCTCACCGGCCTCCTCGCCTGTGGCCGCACGGTCGTCGGCGGCACCCACGACCGCGCGGCCAGATACATCGCCCCGACCGTCCTCGCCGACGTCGACCCCGCCTCGCCGGTCATGGGTGAGGAGATCTTCGGCCCGATCCTCCCGATCGTCACGGTGGCCGGCCTCGACGAAGCCCTGTCCTTCATCAACGACCGCGACAAGCCCCTCGCCCTCTACGTCTTCTCCGAGTCCCCCGAGACCCGCGACCGCATCGCCGCCGAAACCTCCTCCGGCGGCCTCGGCTACGGCCTCCCCCTCGCCCACCTCACCGTCTCCGACCTCCCCTTCGGCGGCGTCGGCGAGAGCGGCATGGGCAACTACCACGGCCGCTACTCCATCGAGACGTTCAGCCACCGCAAGGCAATCCTGGACAAGCCGCTCGGGTGAGGCGGGAGTGACGGCCTGCTTCGCGGTGTTGTCCCGCCGGAGGCGTGCCGTCGAGCGGCGGCGTGGTGCTTCGGCGTCCGGGTGCCCTCCGGACCGCCGTCGCCGCGTTCCTCTCCCGCCCGGAACGCCTCGCCCCCCACCCCTGTCCGAACGCCCCCTGGCCCGACTCCGGGGCCCCCGCCGTAAAGTGTCCGCGTGACTGGAGACTCCGTGACGCTGCGACCGGTCCGTGAGGACGACCTTCCGGTGCTGGAGGCGTTTTTGGTCGACCCTCGGCTGACCGGGCCCTTCCAGTGGTTCGGCTGGGCGGACCCCGCGCGGTTCAGGCGCCGTTGGGCGGAGGACGGGATGCTGTCGGCGGACGGCGGGCACCTCACCGTCGCGCTGGACGGGGACGCCGTCGGATTCGTCGCGTGGCACAAAGCGGGGGTCACCCGCGCCGCGCATCACTGGAACATCGGCATCCAGCTCCACCCCGCCTCCTGCGGACGGGGCGTCGGCACCGAGGCCCAACGCCTCCTGGTCCGCCACCTGTTCGCCCACACCACCGCCCAACGCGTCGAGGCGGACACGGACATCGAGAACCTCGCCGAACAACGCGCCCTGGAGAAGCTCGGGTTCACCCGCGAGGGCGTCCTGCGCAGCGGCACGTTCCGGGACGGCCGCTGGCGTGACCTCGTCCGCTACAGCCTGCTGCGCGACGACCCGAGGCCCTGACCCGCCGACCACACCCCGTCCCGCATCAGGTGCCGGCGCGGCAACTCCCGCTGCTCGCACCAGGCTTGCACCTCCAGCGGGCGCACCCGGAAGAACCCGTACGACGCCGCGTCCCCGCGAGGGTCCCACCCGGTCTTCGCGAGGAACGCCAGCGCGGCGCCCTCCGGCACGGTCTCCCGCGTGTACGACTGCACCTCGCCGTCCACCAGGACGACGTCCCGCGTGTCCCCGAGCGCGAGCCTGGCGCGGGCGCCGTCGCGCAGGTTGCGGCCCGTCGGATTGGTGAAGCGGGTCGCCAGCCACAGGCACGCGTCGTGCCACACGAACCAGAGCGCCACGAGACACGGCACCCCGTCGGCTCCCGCCGTCGCGACCCAGATGTCCGTCTCCCGTTCCAGGCGGTCCAGTACGTCCCGTCTGCGCTGCTCGAAGTCCCGGATCGGCGGGTCGGTGATCGTCATGGGCGGAACGTATCCGGAGACGTCCCGCCTGCGCCTCGGGCGAGGGGCGGGGCGCAGGTCGGTCCCGGGACCTAGGGAATGGGGTTGGCGTCCCGTAGGTTTTACGTATAACCTCATCCGCTAACCAGCCCGGCCGACCCTCTCCGAAAGGCCCCGATGTCCCGCATCGCCCTGGTCACCCTCGTCGTCGACGACTACGACGAGGCGATCCGCTTCTACACCGACGCCCTCGGCTTCCGCCTCACCGAGGACGAGCCCCGCCCCGACGGCTCCCGCTGGGTCGTGGTCGAACCGGCCGGCGGCGGCACCGCCCTCCTGCTGGCCCGCGCCAAGAACGCCTCCCAGTCCGCCCGGGTGGGCGACCAGACCGGCGGCCGAGTCGGCTTCTTCCTCCACACCGACGACTTCACCCGCGACCACACCCGCATGACGGCGGCAGGTGTGACCTTCCTGGAGGAGCCCCGCCATGAGCCCTACGGCTCCGTCGCGGTCTTCCAGGACCTGTACGGAAACCGCTGGGACCTGTTGCAGCCGAAGGGCTGAGAGGACGGTCGGACCCGGGTGGCCGTGACGGAGGCCCCCGGCGAGAACCCCCGCACCGCCCACCCCCGCACAGGCTCCACCCGCCGAGTACACCCCGAGCGACCGGCCGCACCGCCTCCGACGCTCAAGCCCCCGCACCGACCCCGCCCGAAGGAACCCCACCCCATGACCCCTACGCGCGTAGACACCGCCACCCTCCGCACCCTCCCCAAGGCCGTCCTCCACGACCACCTCGACGGCGGCCTCCGCCCCGCCACCCTCGTGGAGCTCGCCGCCGAGGTCGGCCACACCCTGCCCACCACCGACCCCGACGCCCTCGCCGCATGGTTCTTCGAGGCCGCGAACTCCGGTGACCTGGTCCGCTACATCGCGACGTTCGACCACACCCTCGCCGTGATGCAGTCACGGGAGGGCCTGCTCAGGGTCGCCGAGGAGTACGTGCTCGACCTGGCCGTCGACGGTGTCGTCTACGCGGAGGTCCGCTACGCGCCGGAGCTGAACACGCGCGGCGGACTGAGCATGCGGGAGGTCGTGGAGACGGTCCAGGAGGGCCTCGCCGCGGGGATGGCGAAGGCCGCTGCCGCCGGGACCCCGGTCCGGGTCGGCACGCTGCTGTGCGGGATGCGGATGTTTGACCGGGTGCGCGAGGCGGCAGAGCTGGCCGTCGCCTACCGGGACGCCGGCGTCGTCGGCTTCGACATCGCCGGCGCCGAGGCGGGTTTCCCGGCCGCCGACCACGCGGACGCGTTCGCCCACCTGCGGAGCGAGAACGTGCCGTTCACGATCCACGCGGGCGAGGCGGACGGCCTGACCAGCATCCACCAGGCCCTCCAGACCTGCGGAGCCCAGCGCATCGGCCACGGCGTCCGCATCACGGACGACATCGCCGACCTCGCCACCGGCAAGCTCGGCCGCCTCGCCGGCTGGGTCCGCGACCGGCGGATCGCGCTGGAGATGTGCCCCACCTCCAACCTCCAGACCGGCGCGGCCACGTCCATCGCCGAGCACCCGATCACCGCGCTGAAGAAGCTCGGCTTCCGCGTCACCCTCAACACCGACAACCGCCTGGTCTCGGGGACGACGATGACGCGCGAGATGTCCCTCCTCGTCGAGCAGGCCGGCTGGAGCGCGGCCGACCTGCGCGACGTGACGGTGAACGCCCTCAAGAGCGCGTTCATCCCGTTCGACGAGCGCAACAAGCTGATCGAGGACGTCGTCCTGCCGGGCTACTCCTCCGTGCTCTGAATCATCCCGCGCAGATAGGCCGCCTGACCGGCGTGTTCGAGGTCGTCCGCGAGCACGCTCACCAGGCGCACCCCGAGGCTGACCGGCGGATCCCAGCGGATGTCGACGATCCGCTCCAGATCCTCCCCGCCGACCGTGGCCAGCGCTTCCAGCGTCTGTTCGTGGACGGCGTCGTAGTAGCCGGTCAGCAGGTTCGCCCCCGCCACCCGCACCTTCGCGACCTGCTCGGGCCCGTGCCCGTACCCGGTGTCGTGCACGGGCAGGTCGAGGCCGAACAGCTTCTCCCACCCCTGCGCGTGCCACACCTGCTCCAGGCCGAACGCGTCGGCGACATGGTCGTCCTGGACCCGGGTGAGGTGCCAGATCAGCCAGGCCACCGAGTTGGCCTGGGGGGTGGGCCGGTGGTTGAGGCCGTCCGCGTCGAGGTCGGCGACCGCCGCGTGGACCTCTTCCCGGATGCGGCCGTACCCGTCGATGAGAATGTCCTTCGCATGCATACGACCACCATGCCCCGCGCGGGCCTCAAACGCCCCCGGTTTCGAGCAACCCCATGAGCGCGCGGGCCGCCGGACTCACCGCGCCGTCCGGCGGCAGCAGCGCCACCGTCTCGTAGCCGCGCTCCCCCGACCCCTTCAGCGGCAGCGCGGCGAGCGCGGGCCGCTTGTGCCGGAAGTGCCGGGGGACGACGGCCACGCCGAGGTTCTCGTCGATCAGGTCCAGCAGGCTGTGGACGTCGTTGACCTCCAGGGCGACCGTCCGCCGCACCCCTGCCTGGGCGAACGCCGCGTCCGTGGCCCGGCGCGGACCCCAGTCGGGATGGAAGTCGACGAACACCTCCTCGCCGACGTCCTCGCAGCTCAGTGCCGCCCCCGCCGCCGCGAGCCGGTGTTCGGGGTGGCACAGCACGTACATCGGCTCCACCGCCAGCGACACCGACCTCAGCTGATCGGTGTCGTCCTGCGTCCGGTACGCGAACGCCAGGTCGAGCCGCCCGGCCGCGACCTCCTCGGCGAGCGCCGTCGACCCGTACTGCCGCAGGCGCACCTCGACGTCCGGGTGGGTGCGGCGGAACGCGGCGAGCAGGCCCGGCGGGTGGACGCCCGCGATGCACTGCTCGGCGCCCACGGCGAGTGTGCCGCGCAGGACGCCCTGCACGGCGGCCACCGCCTCGTGCGCGGAGCGGACCTGCGCGAGGATGCGCTCCGCCTCCGTCAGCAGCGCCCGGCCCGCCTCCGTCAGCGTCACCCTGCGGGTCGTCCGCACGAACAGTGGGGCGCGCAGCTCCCGCTCCAGTGCCCTGATCGACGCGGACAGGCCGGACTGGGACACCATGAGGCGTTCGGCGGCCCGGGTGAAGTGCTGGTCCTCGGCGACCGCGACGAAGTGCTGGAGGTGGCGCAGTTCCATGAGGCGCAAGCCTAATCACTGAGAAGCGCGGTCGCTCAATCCCATCGGATTCTTCTGTTGGACCTCTCCCCGCAGGTCGGGAAAGGTGGATACCGCTCGAAAGCTGTGCCTCACCTCTGATGGAGTCGCGTTGTCCTACACCGCACACCCCGACCGCTACGCGGACATGCCCTACCGCCGCTCGGGCCGCAGCGGCCTCAAGCTCCCGGCGCTGTCGCTCGGCCTGTGGCACAACTTCGGCCCGGACCGCTCCGTCGAGGCCCAGCGGGCGATCCTGCGCCGCGCCTTCGACCTCGGTGTCACCCACTTCGACCTCGCCAACAACTACGGCCCGCCGCCCGGCGCCGCCGAGTCCGCGTTCGGCGAGTTCCTCAAGGCGGACCTCGCGCCCTACCGCGACGAGATGGTCATCTCGACGAAGGCCGGGTACCTGATGTGGCCCGGACCGTACGGCGAGTGGGGTTCCCGGAAGTACCTGATGTCGTCGCTGGACCAGTCCCTCAAGCGGATGGGCCTCGACTACGTCGACATCTTCTACTCGCACCGCCCCGACCCCGACACCCCGCTCGAAGAGACCATGGGCGCGCTGCACTCCGCCGTCCAGCAGGGCAAGGCGCTGTACGTCGGGGTCTCCAACTACTCCGCCGAGCAGACCCGCGAGGCCGCCCGCATCCTGGGCGAGCTGGGCACCCCGCTGCTGATCCACCAGCCCCGCTACTCGATGCTGGACCGGCGTCCGGAGTCCGGCGGTCTGCTGGACGCGCTGGACGAACTCCAGGTCGGCTCGATCGTCTTCTCCCCGCTGGAGCAGGGCGTCCTGTCCTCCCGCTACCTGAACGGCATCCCCGAGGGTTCCCGCGCGGCGAGCGACAGCCCGTTCCTGAACTCCGACGCCCTCACCGAGGACCTCGTCGCCAAGCTCCGCGCGCTGAACGAGGTCGCCGCCGAACGCGGCCAGACCCTCGCCCAGCTCGCCCTCGCCTGGGTGCTGCGCGGCGGCCGGGTCACCTCCGCCCTGGTCGGCGCGAGCAGCGCCCGGCAGATCGAGGACAGCGTCGGCGCCCTCGCGAACCTGGAGTTCGAGGACGCCGAGCTGGCCCGCATCGACAAGATCGTGCACGGCTGAAGAGCGCTCACCCGCCGTCACCGGTTTCTCCGGTGGCGGCGCTGAGAGGGCTCAGGCCAAGCCGTCCGGCACCCGGTCGAGGAAGCCGAGGACGGTCACGAATCGGCCGTCCTCGTCGAGGGTGACGACATCCGATCCGGCCACGGGAGCCGCCCCGTCCGCTTCGCTGACCAGCTCCCACGAGAAGCGGACCGCGTCGTGATGGCCGTCGACGACGCCGATGGGGCGGAAGACGAACCCCGGGAACTGCTCGTGCGCGGCGGCGATCACCGCGGTGACGCCGGCGTGGCCGGTGACGTCGGCGAGGGGGTCGGTGTAGGTGCCCTCCTCCGTCCAGGCCTCGGCGACCGCCTTCGCGCGGGCCTCGGGGTCACGGGCGTTCCAAGCCTCGAAGTAACGGGTGACGGCGTTGTCGTGACGCTCGGTGTGCACGGTCATGGGTGAGCAGCTCCCAGAGAGGTCGTCGTGGCCGGTCGGGACCCGGATCGCTGTCCGGTGCGCTCCACCCTGCCCGCGCGGCTCCCCTGGGTCGATTACCTCCGAGGTCATGAGACGGAACCCGGCCGCCGGGCGCATTCCGGCCAAGACGGGCGCCGAATCCGCCGGGAGACTGGCTGGAAAGACATGGTGACAGTGTTTTAGAAGTGAACATACTCGTCGTCATGGGTAGCTCACTCTCAGATACCGCTTAGGAAGCGAGGCGACCCGCCCGGCACCGAGCGACGGGGGAGAGGTACGTGCACGACGAATTCCTGTGCCATGTCACCGCGTACGGTGTCTGCGACGGACGGCGCATCGGTGTGCCGCTCGGCACCTACCGCGCGCCCACCCTCGCGCTGGCCCTGTGGTGGCTGCGCGACCGGGCCTCCTGGATCGCCGAGCGATTGGACCCCCAGCCCGAAGGCGGAGTGGTCCCGCCGGGCGCCCTCGTCCCGATCGCCCCCACCGTCCCCGACGTGCCCGGCGCACTGCGCGCGTGGTGCGCCGACATGGGCCAACAGGAGCTGGTGGCCGACGAGTTGGCGGTCGGGCGGCTGGTGCGGATCGCGCTGAGCGACGAGACCACCGAGTACGAGCTGCTCGCGGAGTCGGTGGACGCGCTGAGAATGCAGCGGACGATCCCGGTGCTGGTGATGCCGGTGGCCTGACGCCTGCCGGGCGCCCGAATGGGCTAATCGTTAGAATTCGGGCATGGCGGAGCCGTCGGTCGTCCCGACCGCACCCGACCTCGTGCTGGAGACCGAGACGGGCGCCACCGTGCTGACCCCGGCCCACGCCTACCACGTCGGCCGCGACCCCCTCAGCGACATCGTCCTCGACGACACCCGCGTCTCCTGGCACCACGCGGTCCTGCGCCCCGACGGCGACCACTGGCGGGTCGAGGACGAGCACAGCACCAACGGCACCTGGACCGAAGGCCGCCGCGTCCACGCCGAGGACGTCGGCCCCGGCAGCGTCCTGTGCTTCGGCGGCCCCGGCGAGGACGGCCCCCACGCCCGCCTCACCGCCGTCCACCGCACCACCGCGTTCACCGCGCCGCGCCGGCCCACCGCCGTGCACCGGCTGCCCGCCCGCACCGTCCGCATCGGACGTGCCGCCGACAACGACCTCGTCCTCGACGACCTCGTGGTCTCCCGGCACCACGCCGAACTGCGCGCGCTGCCAGGCGGCACGTACGAGATCGCCGACCTCGGCAGCCACAACGGCACGTACCTGAACGGCCGTCCCGTCACCCGCGCCCCCGTCGGACCGGACGACGTCGTCGGCATCGGGCACTCCGCGTTCCGCCTCGCGGACGGCCGCCTCCAGGAGTACGTCGACACCGGCGAGGTCTCCCTCGACGTGCAGGACCTCACCGTCACCCTCGACCACGGCCGCAAGGTCCTCCTCGACCACGTCTCCTTCCCCGTCGGCGAGAAGTGCCTGCTCGCGGTCGTCGGACCGAGCGGCGCCGGAAAGTCCACGCTGCTCGGCGCCCTCACCGGACAGCGCCCCGCCGACCACGGCACGGTCGGCTACGACGGCCGCGACCTCTACCGGGACTACGCGGAACTGCGCCAGCGCATCGGACTCGTCCCGCAGGACGACATCCTGCACGCCCAGCTCACCGTCCGTGCCGCCCTCACCTACGCCGCCGAACTCCGCTTCCCCGAGGACACCGCGAAGGCAGAACGCCGGGCCCGCGTCACCGAGGTGATCCACGAACTCGGCCTCGACCAGCGCGCCGACCAGCACGTCCACAGCCTCTCCGGCGGCCAGCGCAAACGCGTCAGCGTCGCCCTCGAACTCCTGACGAAACCGTCCCTGCTCTTCCTCGACGAACCCACCTCGGGCCTCGACCCCGGCATGGACCGCTCGGTGATGCACATGCTGCGCGGCCTCGCCGACGACGGCCGCACCGTCATCGTCGTCACCCACTCCGTCCTCAGCCTCGACGTCTGCGACCGCCTCCTCGTCCTCGCCCCCGGCGGCCGGACCGCCTACTACGGACCGCCCGACGAAGCCCTCGGCTACTTCGGCGCCGAGCAGTGGCCGGAGGTCTTCGAGCGCCTCGAACAAGGCCGCGACTGGGCGGGCGAGTACCGGCTCTCCCCGCTGCACCGCCGATACGTGCAGGACGCCACCGCGCAGCCCCGGCTGCCCGGACTGCCGGACCGACGACCCGTCCCGCCCCCGCCCCGCCCGCGCGGCCGGACCGCCCAGCTCTCCACCCTGTGCCGCCGCTACACCGCCGCCCTCTCCTCCGACCGCACCTTCCTCGCCGTCATGATCGCCCTCCCGTTCGTCATGGGCGGCATGGCCCGCGCCCTCGCCGGCGGGAAACTCACCGAGAAGACGGCGATGAACGCGCTGCTCATCCTGTGCGTCGGCGGTGTCCTCACCGGCGCCGCGAACGCCGTGCGCGAACTCGTCAAGGAACGCGGGATCTACCGGCGGGAACGGGCCGTGGGCCTGTCGCGCGGGGCCTACCTGATGTCCAAGGTCGTCGTCCTGGGCGCGGTCACCGTCCTCCAGGCGGTCGTCCTGACACTGGTCGGGCTGCTCGGCGTCGACCTCGGAGCACCCGGCGGCAAAGGCGTCCTCACACACCCCCTCGTCGAGATCACCCTCGCCGTCGCCCTGCTCTCCTTCACCGCGATGACCCTCGGCCTGCTGGTCTCCGCGCTGGTCCGCAAGGAGGAGGTGACGATGCCGCTGCTGGTGCTGCTCGCCATCGTCCAGGTCGTCTTCTGCGGCGCCCTGCTGGAGCTGGACGGCGTCCCCGTCCTGGAGCAGCTCGCCTGGCTCGTCCCCTCCCGCTGGGCCCTCGCGGCGATGGCCTCGACGCTCGACCTCGGCCGGATCGTCCCCGCCGACCCGCTCTACGAGCACAGCGCGGGCGTCTGGCTCCTCGACGTCGGCATGCTCGTCGTCCTCGCCGCGCTCTTCCTGTTCGGCGTCGCCCGCCTCCTGCGCCGCCACGAACCGGCGATCATGCGGAAGTGAGGGGTGCCGGTGAACGACCAGAGCACGATGACGGGCGTCTTCCGGCCCACCCACGTGGTCCCGCCCCACGGCATGCCCGCCTGGCAGACCCCCGACCCCGACCGGCCCACCCTCCCGCTGGACCCCCTCCTGCCCGTCCAGCTCGTCGAACTGCGCGGCGACTGGGGACACGTCCTGTGCGCCAACGGCTGGAGCGCCTGGGTCGACGCCCGCCACCTCGTCGCCGTCCCCCAGGACCCACCCCTGCCCACCGCGGACCCGGCCCCCGCCGAGGACACCGGACCACTGCTGGCCCGCGCCGAACACGCCCTCGCCGAATACCGGGCGGCCGTGCGGGAACTGGCGGGCGGGCTCGACGCGGAGTCGTTCCGGCGGCGGACACGGAGGCTGCGGATCGGGGTGGTCGTGGACGGGGAGTCGGTGTGGCTGTACGACCAGGAGAGGGGGCGGTGGGTGTACGCGCGGGGGAGCCGGCCGAGCACGTACACCGCCGACGGCCCGCCCGATCCCGCCTATCCGCCCACCCGTGTGGTGACCCCCGATGAGCGATGACACCGGCCGCACGGTCGGCGGGTTCCGGATCGAGGGGGAGATCGGGCGGGGCGGGATGGCCGTCGTCTACCGCGCTCGTGACCTGCGGCTCGACCGGACGGTCGCCCTCAAGCTCCTCGCCCCCGAACTCGCCCGCAACGACACCTTCCGGCAGCGCTTCGCGCACGAGTCCAAGGTCGCGGCAGGCCTCGACCACCCGAACATCGTGCCCGTCTTCGCCGCCGGAGAGGCGGACGGCGTGATCTACATCGCCATGCGGTACGTCCAGGGCAGCGACCTGCGCCGGTTCCTCGACCGGGAGGGCCCGCTGCCGCTCGCGACGACCGTCAGGATCGCCGTCCAGATCGCCTCCGCGCTCGACGCGGCCCACGCGCACGGGCTCGTGCACCGGGACGTGAAACCCGGGAACGTCCTGATCGCCCCCGGCCCCGACGACGAACACCCCGAGCACGCCTACCTCACCGACTTCGGGCTGACGAAGAAGTCGCTGTCGCTGACCGGGTTCACGACGGTCGGCCAGTTCGTCGGCACCCTCGACTACGTGGCGCCCGAGCAGATCGCCGGGAAACCGGTCGACGGACGGTGCGACGTGTACGGGCTCGCCTGCGTCGTCCACGAATGCCTCACAGGGCAGCCGCCGTTCCGGCGCGACGACGACATGGCGCTGCTCTGGGCCCACCAGTACGACGCCCCGCCCGCCCCGACCTCCCTGCGCCCGGAGCTGCCCGCGCGGCTGGACGCCGTGTTCGCGAAGGCGCTGGCCAAGGACCCCGGGGACCGGTACGCGAGCTGCCTCGCGTTCGCCGGGGAGCTCAGGGGCGGTGAGGCGGGGCCGCCGGTGCGGCCACCGGAGTGGGCCGCCGTGATGTTCGGGGCAGGCACCCGGCCAGGAAACCCGCGATGAACCCCCACAGCGCCGCGAACCCGAGCCCCGGCCACCACCTCGGCCGCAGCAGCAGCGACCCGCCGAGACCGCCGCCGAGATCCCCGACGCCGAGAACGGACAGGCCGTAACGGGCCTCGGTCCGGCACAGCAGGAACACCGCCCCGACAGCGAGCGTCAGCCCGGCCGCCAGGTGCAGCCCGTGCCGCCAGGCGGGCGTCCCCGCAGGGGAGCGGCGCACCATCACGACAGCCGCCGCCAGCAGGAGCAGCGCCTCCACGACGGCCAGCCACCACACCCGGCCGTCCCGCGCGGCCAGCGCCTTCAGGTCGAGGGTCGACAGGTCCGGCGTGCGCAGCACCTCGCTCAGCACCTCCGGCATCGGCAGCCCGAACGGCCCCTGCACCCGGCCCTCCCAGGCCGCGCCCAGCCCGACCGTCAGCGTCAGCCACATCAGGTTCGGCATCCCCAGCAGCACCACGGCCACCGTCTCCGCCCGGTGCCCCCTCCCGGCCACCACCCCGAGCGCGGCCAGCACCCCCAGCGCCACCCACACCAGCAGCAGCACGACCACCGCGTACGACACCGGCCGCACCGACTCCTGCGCGCGCAGCACCCGCCCCGGCAGCGGAGCGCCCCGCGAGACCAGCAGCGCCAGCAGGAGCACCCCCGCGAGCCACACCAGCCCGACGACGAGGGTGAGCGCCACGTCGGTCGTGAAACCGACCTCCGGGTCCACGCCGAACAGGTCGGCGAGATCACCGAGCGTGCCGTCGCCGAGGGGGATGCGGAACGTGTGCCGGGCCGCCAGCGCCAGACCCAGCAGAGCCGCGAGCCAGACCGCCGCGAGCCGCGCCGCCCAGCCCGCCAGCTCCGCCGCCCC
>NZ_JBTYMC010000082.1:0-25083 GCF_054880855.1 Streptomyces sp. S6
GCCGTACAGCAGGGCCTTCTTCGCGCGCTGCGGGAGCCCGGCGAAGGGGATGTCGGTGCGGAAGCCCAGGGCGTCGGCCAGGGCGCCGACCAGGCGGCCGAAGTAGTCCTTAGTCGCCGCCATGCCCTCGTGCCGGGCGTACGCCTCCGGATAGCCGCTGCGCTGGACCCGCTGCGCGGCCACGGTGACCGGCAGGCCGAGATAGTCCGGCACCTTGACCAGCGCGTCGAAGAACGTGCCCGACGCGTGGACGGGGTCGAGGATCTGCGCCGAGGTGCCCCAGCCCTGCGAGGGGCGCTGCTGGAAGAGGCCGAGGGAATCGCGGTCCCCGTAGGTGAGGTTGCGCAGCTTGGACTCCTGGATCGCCGTCGCCAGGGCGATGGTCACGGCGCGTTCCGGCAGGCCGCGCGCGTGGGCCACGGCCGCGATGGTCGCCGCGTGGGACGCCTGGTCCAGGTCGAGGGTGGCCGTCGTGCCGTCCGTGCCGCGCGCGGTGCACGTGTCGGACGCCGTCGAGCGGATGAACCGGACGGTGAGATAGCCCGCGAGCACCAGGGCGACGCTCACCCCGGCCACCACCGCCCACACCCGGCGACGCCGTCGTCCTCGAACCGCCACGCAGACCCTCCTCTTACCCGGCTACTTGCGTTATTGCGCAAGTGTATGACTATGTTGGCGGTGCTCCCGAACCCGGGAGCGGCGGTGGACCGGACGAAGGGGGAGGCATGACGAGTCGGCGCGAACCGCCGGTGCGGCCGAGCCGGTTGGGGTACATGGGCGACCGGAACCTGGAGCTGCTCCTGCTCCTCGGCGCCGTCGCCATCTGCGTCTACGGCTACGCGGAGACGGGCCTCGCGGTCCAGGGGACGCTCCCGCCGGACCTGGCGACGACCTGCTCGGCGGCAGCGGCACTGGCCCTGCTGTGCCATCTCGCCGTACGGCGGTTCGCGCGGCACGCCGATCCGCTGATCCTGCCGCTGGCCACCCTGCTCAGCGGACTCGGGCTCGTCCTCATCCACCGCCTCGACCTCGCCTACGGGTCCCACTACAAGCACGCGGCACCCGCCGCATCCGGCCAGTTGGTGTGGTGCGGCGTCGCCGCGGTCGTGTTCGTCGGGGCGGTGGGCCTGCTGAAGGACCACCGCAGGCTCCAGCGCTACCCGTACCTCACGATCGCCGTCGGACTGGTCCTGCTGATGGCGCCGGCCTTCTACCCCGGAGACGTCTACGGCGCCAAGCGGTGGATCTTCATCGGGCCGCTGTCCTTCCAGCCCGGCGAGTTCGTGAAGATCGTCATCGTGGTGTTCTTCGCCGGGTACCTGACGCTCCGCCGGGACGCCCTCGCGCTCGCCGGGCGGCGGGTGATGGGCCTCTACCTCCCGCGCGGGCGGCAGTTCGGGCCCGTCGCGGCGGTGTGGCTGCTGAGCCTGCTCGTCCTGGTCTTCGAGCGGGACCTCGGTACCTCGCTGATCTTCTTCGGGCTGTTCGTCGTCATGCTGTACATCGCGACCGAGCGCACCAGCTGGGTCGTGTTCGGCGTCGTGATGTTCGCCGTCGGCGCGTTCGTCGTCGGCTCCTTCGAACCGCACGTGCACGGCCGGGTCGTCGCCTGGCTCCACCCGATGGACATCTTCCTGCCGCCCGACCAGCGGCCACCGGGCCTGATCTCCGACCAGGCCGCCCAGGCGCTGTTCAGCTTCGGTTCGGGAGGCGTTTTCGGCAGCGGCCTCGGCCAGGGCCACCCCGAGCTGATCGGCTTCGCCGGGCGCAGCGACTTCATCCTCACCACGGTCGGCGAGGAACTCGGCCTCGCGGGTGTCATGGTCGTCGTCCTCCTCTACACCCTGCTCGCCGAACGCGGACTACGCACGGCCCTCGTGGTCACCGACCCGTTCGGCAAGCTGCTCGCCGGCGGGCTCGCCACCGCGCTGGTGCTCCAGGTGTTCGTGGTGTGCGGCGGTGTCACCGGACTGATCCCCCTCACCGGCAAGGCCCTGCCCTTCCTCGCCCAGGGCGGCTCGTCCATGGTCGCCAACTGGCTCCTGGTCGCCGTCCTCCTCAAGGTCAGCGACACGGCCCGCCGCCCGCCACCGGCTCCGGCCGAGGAGTTCAGCGCCGCAGAGACGCAGGTCGTACGGGTGTGAACCGGTCGCGGACGTAGACGGTGACGTACGCCCCGTTGACCCGTGTCGTCGCCCCCGCGCGGAAAGAGTGCCGCAGGGTGTTCTCCTTCGCCCGGTACCGAGGGTCGGCCGTCGGCCGCGCGCTCGCCCCCTGGACCACGACGATCCGGTCGAACTCCAGCATGCGCGCGGGGATGTCCCGGGCGGGGAACTCGACGCCGGCGAGGGTATTCGACGAGACGGGGTCCTCGGCCAGGGCGAGATCGGCCAGGAGACGGGTGTCGTCGGGATCCGCCAGGGTGAAGGTCCGGTGGTGGCCGTTGAGGTACAGCAGACCGTCGCCGGGACGGGCCGCCGCGCGTACGGCGGCGCCGATGGCGGTGGAGTCGGTGGTGCGGCTCTCAGGCGTGCGCAGCGACAGGCTCGGCGGGACGAACACGGCCAGGATCGCGACCGCCGCGATCCAGGTGAGGCGCGTGGACAGCCACCGCCGCTGGAGGCGGTCCAGCCAGACGCCCAGCAGCAGAGCGATCCCGATGTTGCTGTAGAGCACGTACCGGTCGACGAACAGGGGCCTGACCAGTGAGGCGACCAGCAGCAGGAGACCCGGCAGCACGAGAAGCGGCACAGCCAGCGCGACGAGCCGGGCGGGCACCTTGACCCCGAGGACGCACCCCACGCCGATCACCACCGTCACCAGCAGGTAGTTCAGCCGCACGGGCCCGTCGATCCAGGCCACCTGCCCCGACTGCCCCGCACTGACGACCGCCAGCGGCAGCAACCCGGCCACCACACCCCCGGCCACCACACCCCACGCCCGCAGCACCGGCCGCGGCACACGCCAGACGACCAGGGTGACGCCGTGCGCGAGCAGGGCGAGGACCGCGAACTCGTGGAGCAGACAGGCCGCCAGCATGGCGGCGCCGTAGACCGCCCACCGCCACCGGGAGCGCTGCGCGACGCCCGCCACGAGCGCGTACGTGGCCCACGCGACCAGCGCGCAGACCATCGCGTACGAGCGGCCCTCCTGCGCGTACCGCTGCACCTGGGGAAGCAGCGCGAACACCGCCCCGGCCACCAGCCCGGCACGCGGTCCCGCCAGCCGCAGCCCCAGCAGCCCGACCCCGCCCGCCGCCGCGGCCGTCGCCAGCACCGACGGCAGCCGCAACGTCACCAGCCCGTCGCCGAAGACACCGAAGAGCACGTGCATCACCGCGTAGTAGAGGCTGTGCACCAGATCGGCCTGCTGAGCGGTCAGCCAGATCTGCGAGAGGTCGCGGTGCGCGATCTCGTAGGTGACGGCCTCGTCCCACCACAGGGAGTTCTCCCTGCGGATGCCCCACAGCCCCAGAACGAGCGTCAGCAGCACGGGCGCGAGGAGGACGACGGCTCTGTCCGGTCCCGGTGGCGGCATACGGGTGGGCGCGGACGTCGAGGGGGCGCGTTCGTCAACGGACATCAGCGGCAGGGCCTTTCAGCGGCGGCGAGAAAGTTCCGCCAGCGTGCCGGGGCCCTGTTGACCGGATGCTGATCGAACCTGACCGGACGATCAGGAAGCCTGCCCGGCGCTGTGCGAAGCTGCACCGCATGCGCATCCTGGTCGTGGAGGACGAAGTTGACCTCGCCCATACCCTGCACACCGGCCTCACCGCCGAGGGCTACAGCGTCGACCTCGCCCACGACGGACGGCAGGGCCTGTGGATGGCCCGCACCGGCGAATACGCCCTCGTCGTCCTCGACTTGATGCTGCCCGGCCTCAACGGCTACAAGGTCTGCGCCGAACTCCGCCGGGAGGGCAACACGACGCCCATCCTGGTCCTCACGGCCAAGGACGGGGACTGGGACCAGGCCGAGGCGCTGGACACGGGCGCCGACGACTATCTCGCGAAGCCGTTCTCGTACATGGTCCTCGTCGCCCGGCTGCGGGCCCTGATCCGGCGCGGAGCCGCCGTCGCCCCGCCCGTACTCGCCGTAGGAGACCTTTCGTTGGACGTCGCCGCCCGCGTCTGCCGCAGGGCGGGGGCCAAAGTGGAGCTCACCCCACGAGAGTTCGCCGTCCTGGAACTGCTCGCCCGCCGCGCCGGCCAGGCGGTCTCCAAAGCGGACCTGCTGTATCACGCCTGGCCCGACGAGGCATGGGATCCCAACCTGGTGGAGGCGAGGGTGAGCGCGCTGCGCAAGAAGGTGGATGCACCGTTCGAGAGGCAGTCGCTTCAGACCGTGCGGGGTACCGGGTACCGATTGGTGGACGACCGTGAACGCGACTGAGCGGCGGTGGCGGTGGTGGCCGCGTTCGATTCGGGTCCGTGCGGCCCTGACCGCTTTCTCGGCCGTCGCCGTCATCCTGGCCGTCACCGGCTGGTGGATGCACCGCGACGTCTACGGCGAGGGCACGCGGATCGCCGAGAAGCATGCCGAGAAGCAGCTCTGGACTCTCTACGACCAGATGAAGGAGGGGTACCTTCCCGTTCGCAACAGCCCCGTTCCGTACGAGGTCGTGGCGGCCGGACGGAACTCCGCCGTCGCATACGGCGGAGGCATGGAGGCACTCCGCCCCGGCACCCGCCATGTGCTGCCCGTTCCACCCGACTACAGGGGACCCGGGCTCACCACCCTTCCCCTCTACATCCCGGCGGGCGAGTACTCCGAGAGCGCACCCGACCTGGCCGGCAAGACCCATATGGTCATGTACACCGACATCAGCGCCGAGGAACTGCCCAGCCAGAAGGCCGCCGCCTTCGGCATCGCCGCCGACGCCAAGATGCGGATCTATGTGGTGGTCCTCCCGAACACGGCCGAGTCGATCACCGAGACCACCGACCTCCTGCTGTTGTGGGCCGGCCTCCTCACCCTCCTCCTCGTCACCGCCATCACCTACCTTGCCGTCCGCATCGCCCTGCGCCCCGTCGAAGCCATCCGCGTCCTCACCGCCTCGGTCACCGCGAGCGACGAACGCGTCACCGTCCCCGCGACAGGGCGTGAGATCACCGCCCTCGCCACCACCATCAACAGCACCCTGCAACGCCTCGACAACGCAGCCGTCCAGCAACGCCGTTTCGTCGCCGACGCCGCTCACGAACTCCGCAGCCCCCTCACGACTCTCCTGGCCAGCCTCGAAGTCGCGCTCGCCTACCCGGACCGCACCGACTGGCCCGCCACCGCCACCACGGCGGCCCGCCAGACCCGGCGCCTCCAGGCCCTCGCCGAGGACCTGCTGCTCCTGGCCCGCCTCGACACCAGGGCTCCCGCGTCGGACGCCGAGCCCGTCGACCTGAGCGCCCTCGCCTCCCGGCTGACGGACCAGTACCTGCTCGCGGAAAGGCCGTTGACCCTCACCTGTGACAGCGCCGAACCCGCCTTCGTGCAGGGCGACCCCGGCGAGTACGAACGGCTGCTGCGCAACCTCGTCGACAACGCCGCCCGGCACGCCGCGCACCGCATCCAGATCACCGTCCGCGCCGAGGCCGACCGGGTCGTCCTCACCGTCCACGACGACGGCCCCGGCATACCCCCCGAGGACGCCGAGCGTGTCTTCGAACGGTTCGTGCGGCTGGACGACGCCCGCTCGCGTGACCAGGGCGGTGCGGGCCTGGGTCTCGCCATCGCCCGTGACCTGGCGCAACGCCACGGAGGCACCCTCACCCTCACCCCCCGGACGCTGGGCGCCTGCTTCGAACTGCGCCTGCCCCGAGCCTCAGGCGTCGGGTGACGCGTACACCCGGACCCCTCCGGCGAACGTCTGCCGCACCCGCGTCGCCGCGATCTCCTCGGGCGCCCCGGCGAACGGGTCCCGGTCGAGGACGACGAGGTCGGCCGCCTTGCCCGGGGTGATCGTGCCGGAGACAGCGTCGAGACGGTTCACGTAGGCGCTGCCCGCCGTGTACGCGGCGACGGCGGCCGTGAGGGAGAGGCGCTGGGCGGGGAGGAAGACGGGGGTGCCCGAAGGGGCGTCGGGGGCGGTGCGGTTGACGGCGACGTGCAGGGCCTGGAGGGGGTCGGGGGAGGAGACGGGCCAGTCGCTGCCGGCGGCCAGGATCGCGCCGGAGTGCAGGAGGTCGGCGAAGGGGTACTGGCGGGCGCCGCGTTCGGGGCCGAGGAGGGGCAACGTCAGCTCGTCCATCTGCGGTTCGTGGGCGGCCCACAGCATCTGGAGGTTGGCGGCGGCGCCGAGCGCGGAAAAGCGCGGGACGTCGTCCGGGTGGACGATCTGGAGGTGGGCCAGATGGTGCCGGGTGTCCCGGCGACCGTTCGCGGTCCGGGCCGCCTCCACCGCGTCCAGCGCCTCGCGCACCGCGCGGTCGCCCAGCGCGTGGAAGTGGACCTGGAAGTCGAGGGCGTCGAGTTCGGTGACGTACTTCCGCAGGTCGCCCGGGTCCACGAAACTGAGGCCCGCCGTGGCGGACGCGCAGCCGCAGGAGGTGACGTAGGGGGCGAGGAGGGCGGCCGTGCGGTTCTCCGCGATGCCGTCCTGCATGATCTTCACGGTGCCCGCACGGAACCGGTCCGTCGTCAACTCCCGCCGCCGCTCGACCAGTTCACCGATCTGCTCGGCGCCCCGCTCCCGGTCCCACCACAGCGCCCCCACCACCCGCGCCGTCAGCAGCCCCTGCTCCTGCGCCGCCCGGTAGACGGGCGCCGGATCCGTCATGTTCGCGTACGCCCCCACGATCGCGTCCTGCCACGCCGTCACCCCGTAGGAGTGCAGCACCGCCTGGGCCCGCAACAGCCCCGCCAGCCGTTCGGCAGGGGTGGGCTCCGGGAGGAGCCGCCCGACCAGATGGACGGCGCCCTCCTGGAGCATGCCGGTGGGCCGCCCCCGCTCGTCCCGCTCGATCCGGCCGTCCACTGGGTCCGGGGTGTCCGCCGTGATCCCCGCGAGCTGGAGCGCCCGGCTGTTGACCCACGCCCCGTGATGGTCGCGGTTGGGCAGGAACACGGGCCGGTCGGGGACGACCATGTCGAGCGCGTCGGCAGTGGGGGAGCCCCCGGGGAACGCCTCCAGGGACCAGCCGCCCCCGGTGATCCACTCGACGTCCGGGTGGTCCTCCGCGTACGCCCTGACCCGGCGCAGGTACTCCGCCGGGTCCGTGGTGTCCGCGAGGTGACACTGGCCCAGCTCCATACCCGCGCCCAGCGGATGGACGTGGGCGTCCTGGAAGCCGGGCAGCAGCAGTCTCCCGGCGAGGTCGACGACCTCGGTGCGGGGGCCGACGAGCGCGTGCACCTCGTCGTGGCCCACCGCGACGATCCGCCCGGCCCGCACCGCCACGGCCGTGGCGTGGGGGCGCGCGGGGTCGACGGTGTGGACGGGGCCGCCGGTGAGGACGAGATCGGCGGAGGACTGCTGCTGCATGGGACGAACTCCTCGTGGTGATGAGAGGGGGAAAAGGGTCAGGCGGGCGTCTTGTCCATCGGCAGGGCGATCGCCTCCGCGTCGGTGCCCCGGCCCGTCGTGAAGTAGGGGGAGCGCCGGCCGTACTTGGCGACCGCCGCCATCACCAGTCCCGACACCACGATCAGCGCGGGCAGCGAGAACATGAACCACCCATTGTTCGGACTCAGTTCGAAGTGATCGCTCATCGTCAGGTACGAGTAGCCGAGGTAACAGCCGAGCCCCAGCAGCACGAGCCCCGACACGGCCGGGACCCCCACCGAGAGCACGCCCGTGCGCCAGCCCTCGCGGCGGGCGTCCGGAGCGAAACGCACCGCGCAGGCGATCGAGGTCAGGCCGTAGTACAGGGCCACGACGAGCCCGATGGAGTTGACGGCCGCCAGCAGCATGTCGCTCAGCTTCGGGATGGCGACGGCCAGCAGGGCGATCACCGAGGAGAGGGCCAGGATGACGGCCGTCCCGGCGGCGGGGGTGCCGTAGCGGGGGTGGACCCGGTTCCACAGCGGGCCCATCGTGCGGTCGCGGCCCATCGCGAGCAGGCCGCGCGCCGTGGGGATGAGGGTGGCCTGCACCGAGGCCGCCGCCGAGAACATCAGGGCGATCAGGGGGAGCGTCGCCCAGGGCTCCGAGGCGAGCTTCTGGCCCAGATAAGGGAGGGCCTGCGGGCCGTTCTTGATGAGTTCGGCGAGGCTCATCTCCCTCTGGAAGGCCACCGACGCGAACAGGAACAGGCCGAGCATCGCGAACAGGGCGATCAGACCGCTGCGGGAGGAGTCCTCGGGCCGTTTCGTCTCCTCGGTGACGCTGAACGCCGAGTCCCAGCCCCAGAAGAAGAACACCGCGAGGACCAGGCCCTTCGCGAAGGCGGTGCCGTCGGAGATCGCGAACGGGTTGAACCAGGACCAGGAGAAGGCGTGGTCACCGGTGACCATGGCCCAGGTGCAGAACCCCAGCAGCACCGCGTACTCGAACACCAGCAGCGCGAACTGGAAGCGGGTCGCCGCGCGGATCCCCGTCACCGCGAGGGCCGCGAGACCCACCAGGATCGTCAGACCCACGGCCGTCGTGATCCCCGTGGACGTCGGGTCGAGGGCGACCCCGGCGACCGTCCGCAGGCCCGCCTTGCCCGCGAACGTCAGGACGACCGAACCCATGATCGCGCTGGTGTAGGCGCAGAAGACGACCGACCCGACCACGGTCACCCAGCCGGTCAGAAACCCCGGCCAGGGGCCCAGCGACCGGCCGACCCACACGTATCCGTTGCCGCAGTTGGGCTCCGAACGGTTCAGGCGGGTGTACGCGGTGGCGATGCCGAGCACCGGCAGGAACGCGAGGATCAGCAGCGCCGGCGCGTGCAGGCCGACGACCGCGGCGATCGCGCCCATCCCGATGGCGATGCTCGTGGTCGCGGCGGTGCTGGAGGCGGCGACGGCCACGCCGTCCACGACACCGAGGGAACGGCGCAGGACGGCGGGCTCCGCCGGAGCGGAGGACTGCGGGAACGCGGGTGACATGGAAAGGCTCCTCACGAAAGGAGACGGGGGGAAGAGCCGCGCGGGACTGTGATGGAACACCTGGCGCTCATCTTGCGTCAATGCTGTTGACGTAAGACGGCCGGGGCGTCTTTACTCGCCGGTGCCGACGGGACGTCCGCCGGATTCGGAGGGGAGCAGCCGATGACCGGCCGGGTACCGCAGGAACGCAGACGCCGACGGCCCACCCGCTCCGGCGTCCTGCTGTCCAAGGAGTTGATCGTGGACACCGCGCTGCGCCTCGTCGGCGAGCACGGCGCCGACGCCCTCAGCGTCCGCCGCCTCGGCACCGCCCTCGGCTGCGACCACACCGCCCTCTACCGCTACTTCCACGGCACGGACGACCTCCTGCTCGCCGTCTCCGACCGGATCATCGGCGACGCCATGGCCGGCTTCGTCCCCGGCGACGACTGGGTGGCCTCCCTGCGCGAGATGGCCCTGCGCGTACGCGGCGGATACCTCGCCCACCCGCGCGCGGCGGCGTTCGCCGCGTACCGGGTGACCCGCCTGGAGAACGAGATGCGCGCCGTCGAAACCGGCATCGCCCTACTCCTGACGGCCGGTTTCGCCCCCGCCGACGCCGCCCGCCTCTACCTCACCTTCATCGACACCGTCCTCGGCCACGCCGCCATGGACGCCGCCGTCCTCACCCTCCCACCCGACCGCCGCGCCGCCGACCGCCGAGCCTGGCTCAACACCTACCAACACCTCGACGCAACCGCCTTCCCCGCCCTCACCGCCGTCCGCGACGAACTCCACCACATGAGCCACAGCTCCTTCGAGGAGGCCGTGGACCTGCTGCTGGAAACCCTGGCGAACCGCGCCGCGCGCCAACTGCCTGAAGGGCAGGGCTAGTCGGGCCTGCGCCACCGGCGACGGATCGTCAAGCAACCGGCCACTCCGAGTCAACGACTCGGCATGCCTGTGCTTGGCAGTCTCGTATCCGACAGCACACAGGGCTGATGAATCAGCCGATGAGACAGGAGGACGGATGAACAGGGTTCGACGAATCGGTATGGCCGTCGCGGCGACAGCTCTGGCGACGAGCGGAATCGTGGCGGCAGCCCCGGCGGCCGTGGCCGACAAGGTCCCGAGCTGCACGACCTACGCTGCGAAGGAGACCTTGAGCATCCGCAGCCAGCCGTCGACGAAGGGCAAGGTGCTCGGCACCCTGGCCAAGGGCAAGACGGTCTGCGGATTCAAGGTCAATGGCGGCAGCTACACGGCCTGCGGTAAACGGTCGTCCAGCTGGATCAGGTTCGGCGTCAAGATAAACGAATATGTCGCCGCAACGTGCATGAAGCCGGGGAAGACGCCTCCCGGAGCCCTGCTCGACAACCACGTCACCCTCACGCCTCAGGGCGACAGCTATGGCACCGTCGTCCCCCTCGGGGGCGTCGCCTGACTCCGCCGACGCCGCACGTGCCCTGCTACCCGGCCGTCACCGTCACGTACGCCGTCCTCTTCACCCGCCCGTGGTGCGCGACGACCGTCACCGGGTAGCGGCCCGGCTTGAGGCCGGGGCGGATGGTGGCCTCGCCGTTGAAGCGGGGGTCGTCGCCGTCGGCGCCCTTGGTGATGTCGTGCGGGAGACGGAGGACGCCGGTGAACGCCGGGGAGGTGGCGGTCAGGGTGTTCTCCTCGCCCGGGTCCGGGTAGAGGTCGTGCCACATGACACCGACCTTGTGCCCGGCCCTGACCTTGAACGGCGGGGCGTCCTTCCACCAACTGCGGCCGGGATCGTAGAGGTCCGGCCCGCTGGGGCTGCCCAGGTAGTCCCGGTCGCCCGGCTTCGACGCACGGACCTTCAGACTCTTCTCGGCGATGCGCCGACCGCCGGGACCGCACAGGGTGAAGGTGTACGTGCCGTCCGCCAGATCGGCCTTGAGCTGCGGGGAGGCCGAGAACGCGCGCGGGTTGTAGTAGTCGTAGACGTCGTTGTGGACGAGACGCACGGGCTTCGCCAGCGCGGCGGAGCGGACGGTGAAGTCGGTGTCCTTCTCGCCGGGGTACAGGTCGTCGAACTCGAACGACACGCTCTCGCCGGGGCGGGTGACGTCCGAGGCGGACAGCGTGAAGGAGGGCCGCTGGGACGGCAGGACCTTGACGGTGTCGTGGACGATGACGCGGTCGCGGACCGTGAGGGTCAGCGGATACGACCCGGGCCGGGTCGTCATCGGCACCGTGACGAGCGCCCAGTAGTTGTCGCTGTCCCACTTCAGCCGCACCGGCCCGTCGAACGCCGCCGACCGGACGACCACCGCGTCACCGCCCTGTGCGTGGTCGACCCAGTAGAGGATCATCTGGATCAGCTTCCCGGGGCGGGCGTCGTCCCTGCCGTTGAGGTCCAGCGAGGGCTTCTGCGCCGGCGTCGCCGGGGCGGAGCTCGCGGACTCGCGCGTCGTGTGCGCGGACACCCGCGGACCCGGCGCCGTCTCGGCCTTGTCCGCCGTGCCGGCGCACCCGCACAGCACAAGACCGGCCGCCGTGACGGCCACGGCCCTGGACCAGTTCATCGTTCCCCCCGTAGGTAGGTCACCTGTGTAGAGGGGGAAACGGCGGTTTTGGTTACGCCCGCACGGGTCAGCGTTTGGCACGGCGTCCGCTGCGCCGGGGAGCCGGCTCCGCGCCGTCGAGGAGATCGAGGCGGCGCTGCTCGCCCCGGGTCTCGACCTGGACGACGATGCGGCGCAGCGCGTCGGCCGTCGCGACGCACTCCTCGGTGGTGAGGGGGGCCGCGACGAACGCCTCCTCGGCGTTGAAGTCCGGGAACAGGCCCCGCATCAGCGTCTCGCCGTCCGGCGTGAGCGCGAGCAGCACCCGCCGGCCGTCGCTGGGATGCTCGGTGCGGCGCACCAGACCCCGGGACTCCAGCGTGCGGGCGACACCGGTGAGGGTGCCCTTGGAGATACCGGCCTCCTCGGCGACGTGCCGCGTCTCCAGCTCGCCCTGGATCCACACCACCCACAGCACGACGAACCCGGTCCAGGTGAGGTCCGCGCCGCGCAGCACGGAGTTCTCGACGTGCTGGCGGACGGCCGCCGCCGCGCGGTGGATGTTGGCGACGACCGCCATCTGCTCGTGCCGTATCGGGGTGTCACCCAGCTTGGCGGCGACCAGTTTCTCGGTGTCGACGATCGAGCGATGCCCGGCCACGGCGTTCCTTCCCTGGGCGACAGAAACGTTTCGAAGCGAAAACGTTCGGGGTCAAAATGTAGATCCAGTCTACCCACCCCGGCCCGGACGGATGCCTGGCCCCGCCCCCCTCACCGCGCGGCCGGCCGCAGTGACCTGGAAGGACTTGGGGAGCCCGTCCCGGGCGGCGACGAGTCCGCCGCCCGGCTGAGAAGGCGCCGACCACGAGGACGGCCCGGCGGCGGCGGGCCGGAGTGACCCGCCGCCGAGGCGATCAGGGAAGCCTGACCAGGGTGTAGTCGTCGCAGTACCCGGCCGACGACCCGGTGTTCTTGTAGCAGTACACGCCCGCCGAAGTGGCCGACGCACCCGTGGTGAAGAACAGCGGCTGCTGCGCGTAGGCCGTCCCGGACGACCGCAGGAACGTCTCCGTCCCGCCGAAGTCCTTCACCCCGACGGCCACTTCCTCACCGCCGGTCGCGACCTTCGCCCACCCGGTCACCAGGTAGGTCCCGGCGGACGACAGCCCGCTCACCGTCTGGATCGCCCCGCTCCCGGCCGGCGCCGTCTGGAGGGCGTTCGTCCCGGTGCGGGCGTTGGACGCCACCACGCTCGACGCCGTGGCCGTGCTCTGCGCCCACGGGCTCAACGCACCCGTCTCGAACCCCGGGTTGGCGACGGCGTTGGCCCCCGGAGACAGCGCCTCCACCGCGAGGTCGTCGCAGTAACCCGCCCCGCTCCCGCCCGCGTTCTTCCAGCAGTACACGGTGGCCGAGGTGCTCGACGCACCGGTCGTGAACAGGATCGCCGCCTGCCGGTACGACGTCGTCGCGACGTTGGCGAACGACTCCGTGCCGCCGAAGTCCTTCACCCCGATCGCGAGGGTCTCACCGGAGGTGGCGACCTTGCCCCAACCGGTCAGCAGATACGTGGTGTTGGGGCTCAGCCCGGACAGCGCCTGATTGACACCGCCACCGCTCGCCGCCGTCGTGAGCGCGGAGGCGCCGGTGCGGGCGTTCGCCGAGGTGACCGTCGAGACGTTGCCGCTCGCCTGCGTCCACGGGCTCAGCGCACCCGTCTCGAAGCCCGCGTTGGCCAGCAGGTTGCCGCCGGTGCCGTTGTAGGCGCCGATGTTGGGCGCGGCCGTCGCGGAGACGGCGTTGCCGTAGGCGTCCTTGCCGCCGTTGGACGCGATGACCGCACCCGCCCGGATCACCGGGGAGGACGGGTGGACCTGGTAGGAGTTCAGGCCGGTACCGGGGTTGCGGAACTCGGGGTCGGCCGTCACCTTCGCCGCGTCGGCGGGCTCGGAGGACGGGTGGGTGCCGTAGAAGAGGTTGTTGGAGTAGGACGACGCACCCGTGGTGGAGAAGTAGCCGCCGGTGCCGTAGTTGAAGACCGCGTTGTTCTTGAAGGACAGCGACCCGGAGATGCTGGAGCCCGCGCGGGAGTACAGGATCGGCGTGTTCAGGCCGCTCTTGTTGACGTACAGCGTGTTGTTGTAGATCAGCGGGACCGCACCCGAACTCCCGCTTCTGTTCGGTACTCCGCCGACGAAGTGGAAGACACCGGTGCCGTGCGTCGGCGTGCCTGCGGCCGGGCAGCCCGCGTTGGAGCCGTCGTTCTCACTGACGTTGTAGCGGATCACCGTCCCGTCGCTCGGCACCGTCGACGTCGGCTCGTTGCCGATGCTGAACGGCGGCATCACCAGCATGAAGCCACCCAGGTTCTGGTGGCTGTAGTTGTACTGGAACGTGGTGTTGTGGTTGCCCCAGTCGACGTCGTACCCGGTGCCGTCCGCGCCGTTGACGTGGCAGTACACCTCGTTGTTCTGGACGACCGTGTTGGAGCTGCCCGACATCCAGATGCCGGCCGACGCCCCGTTGCAGTACTGCCCCGACGGCGGACAGGTGGCCTTCGCACCGCCGTAGCCCGCCTTGTTGCCGTCGATGAGCGCGCCGTCGTTCTTCACGACGAGGACGTCGTCGGCACCGTCGTAGGTCATCGTGTTGCCGCGGATGACGGTACCCGTGGTGAGCCCGGTGCCCTGGCCGTCGCCGTCGGGCGTGACGGCGACGGCTATCCGGTCGACGTGGTCGAAGGTGTTGTTCTCCACCACGACGTCGTCCCACGTGGAGACCGGCGTGGTGTGGTTGGTCTGGACGCCGACGCCCGCGTTGGTGGCGTACCAGCCGCCCGGCCAGCCGCTGATGTTGTGGATGAACATGTCGTGCACGCGGATGTGGTGCAGGACTCCGCCGGAGGCGTTCTCGGCGAGGACGCCGGAGCGGTAGGCGGGGGAGGTGGCGGAGTTGACGAGTTCGAGGCCGCCGATGTCCCAGTACTGCTGGTTCATCAGGTGGATGACGGCGCCGGTGGCGCCCTGCGCGTTGATGACGGGCTTGGCGCCGGTGCCGAAGGCGCCGATGGAGACGGGGCTGCCGGAGGCACCCGAACCCTGCGGGCTGAGCTGGCCGTTGCAGGTGGTGCCGGCGGCGAACAGGATGCTGTCGCCCGCGTTGAAGGTGGTGTTGTTGACGTTGGTGACGGTGTTCCAGGGGCTGGCCTGGGTGCCGTTGCCGTTGCTCGCGGCCGAGCAGTTCACGTAGAAGGTGGTGCCCGCCGCGAGCGCGGTGTGGGCCGGGACGAGGAGTGCTCCCGCCATGGTGGCGAGGAGGGCCAGAACGCGTGCCGTTCTGCGACGCTTCATCGCGACGCTCCTTGCTGGGTGATCGAATTCCCCGCGCCACGGGTCGCGGCGCGGGATTCCGTGGGCGCGGTTACCGCGCGGTGAGCGAGTGCAGGTCGGACGTCTCCAGGACGGACGCGTGCCGCATGCCGCGCGGCAGCCCCAGGGAGACCGGCTCCCACCGCGTGCCGTCCGTGCTGCGCGCCGCCCCGTACCGACCTTCGAGGAAGTGGTCGAAGATCATGATCCAGTCGCCGCCCCGCCGGAACAGCGACGGACCCTCCACCACGGACGGCGAGACCGGGCCCCGGGAGGGGGCGAACGGCCCGCCGGGGACCTCGAACGTGGTGAGGTGGATGTCCTTGTGGGCGGTCGCGAGGTCGTTGTCCCCGCGCTCGTCCTTGTACGCCATGAGGAAACCCCCGCCGTCCGCCTCACGCACCGTCGCGTCGATCACGGAGTGCCCCGGGTCGAAGAACAGGGCGGACGCCGAGAACGTCCGGAAGTCCTTTGTGGCGCAGTGCCAGATCCGGTGGTCCTGCGACACGTGCTCGTAGTCCACCGCCGAGGCGCCCGGCGCCACGACCGACGACCACACCAGGTGGTAGAGCCCGGAACTGCGGTCGAGGAAGAACTCCGGCGCCCACGCGTTCTGCGCGCCGTCCACCTCGGCCATCACCGGGATCAGCCGCTGCTCCGACCAGGTGACGAGGTCCGGCGAGGTGGCGTGCACGATGTTCGGGCTCGTCCAGCCGTCGGTGGCCAGCAGGTGGAACAGCCCGTCGGGTCCTGCGCCGATGAACGGGTCGCGCAGCCGGCCGGTGCCGACCGTGCCCCGCAGGACGGGCCGGCCGCCGTCGACCGCCGTGAACTCCTCGCCGTCGAGGCTGTAGGCCAGATGCAGCGCCTCGTCGGCGTCGGTGAAGTAGGAGACGACGTACATCGGTGGGGGGTCCTTCCAGGACGGGGCGTCAGGGCGCGACGGGACGGCCGGACGGCGCGGTGCGCGGTCGGCGGGGAGATGCGGGGGAGGGGAGCGTCAGGACTTGACGGCGCCCGCGGACATGCCGGCGACGACGTGACGCTGGAGGAAGATGAAGATCAGCAGCAGCGGCGCCACCCCGAGCAGCGCGGCCGGGAACAGGGTCGTCGGCTGCACGGTGTGCGGGTCGATGAACGAGTACGCGTTCACCATGACGGTGCGCTTGTCCGGGTCCTGGAGGAAGACCAGCGGGACCAGCAGGTCGTTCCACACCTGGAGCGAGACGAACGTCAGCAGCGTGCTGGTGATCGGCCGCAGCAGCGGCAGGATGATCGTGAAGAAGGTGCGCAGCGCACCGCAGCCGTCCAGCGCGGCGGCCTCCTCCAGATCCGCCGGGATCGAGCGGATGAAGCTGGTGTAGAAGAACACCGCGACCGGCAGGAACATCGCCGTGTAGACGAGGACGACACCCGCGTAGCTGTCCAGCAGGTTCATGTCCCGCATCAGCAGGTACAGGGGAGCGGCGACGACGAACACCGGCACCGACGTGCCGAGGATGAACAGCCGGTACACCCACGCCGACCAGCCGCGCGTGATCCGCGCCAGCGGATAGGCCGCCAGCGAGCCGATCACGGTGACGCTCAGACAGGAAAGCCCGGTGATGAGCAGGGTGTTGAGGGCGCTGCGGCCGTAGTGGATCTGGCTGAACGCGTCGGAGAAGTTCTTCAGGGTGAAGGAGTGGGGGATGCCGAGCGGCTCCCGCGCCACGTCCGCCGCCGTCCGCAGGGAGGTGACGATCGTGAACAGGAACGGCAGGACGAACACCAGCACGCCGAGGCAGAGCAGAATCGTCCCTGCTGTGGAGAGGGTCCGGCGCCAGGGGCTGGAGAGGGAGGTGGAGGTCATGGGTGCCGCCCGTCAGATTCGTCGCTCGCGCAGGCGGAGCAGTGCGGAGGTGGCGCTGGACAGGACGACCACGGTCACCAGGAGGAGTACGGAGATCGCGATGCCGAGGGCGAACTTCCCGCCGCCGAACACGTTCCGGTAGACGAGGGTCGTCAGCGTCTCGGTGGAGCCCGCCGGGCCGCCGTTGGTCAGGACGAGCGGGAACTCGAAGACCTTGAGGGAGCCGATGAGGCTCAGCGTCACGTTCACCGTCAGCGCGGGCGCCAGCATCGGCCACTCCACGCTGCGGAACCTGCGCCAGCCGCCCGCGCCGTCCACCGCCGCCGCGTCGAGGAGTTCGGGGGGAACGCTCATGTACCCGGCGAGGAAGATCGCACAGGAGTAGCCGGCGAACATCCAGATGTTGACGGCGGCCACCGCGTACAGGGCCGTCGAGGGGTCACCCAGCCAGACGTGCTCCAGCGAGCCGAGGCCGAGCAGCCGCAGCATCGCGTTGATGCCGCCGTCCGGCGCGAACAGGTACGACCAGATGAACGCGGCCATCACCGGGGAGACCAGCGACGGCGTCAGCAGCACCACGCTGAGCGCCTTCCTGACCTTCGGCCGGCGGAACAGCATGCTCGCGAACAGCAGGCCGAGCCCGTTCTGGGCGACGACCACGACCGCCGCGTACAGCACGGTGTGCCACAGGGCGGCGGTGACGGCCGGGTCGTCGGCCATCGCCTGGTACTGCTCGGCGCCGACGAAGTGGGCGATCGGGCCGCCGAGGCTGTCGGTCATGCTCAGGTAGACGCCGCGGGCCAGCGGGTACAGCGTGAACGTGCCGTACACGGCGATCGCCGGCAGCAGGAAGGCGGCCATGGTGGCACGCCGTCGATGGAACACGGGGATTCTCCTCATTTCCCGCGGCGGCCGGGGCGGGCGCGGTCGACGACCGCGGGCCGCGCCCCGGCAGGCCGCCCGGGGCTACTTGGCGGACGCCGCGGCCTGGATGTCCTTCAGCGTCTGGTCGACGGACGCCTTGCCCAGCAGGTACGCCTGGATCTTCGAGCCGATCTCGGTCTCGGCCGCCGCGCCGTACCACGAGTTGGACGGCAGGATGCGGTAGCGGCCGTCCTTGAACGCCGTGGTGAACGCGGTCGTCTCGGGGGCCTCCGGCGTCGTCCCGCCGGTGAACGGCGACTCGGCGTGCTCGGCCTGGAGGTACTTCGCGAGGTTCGCGCTCTGCGACCAGAAGTCGACGTAGGCGCGGGCCGCGTCGGCGTGCCGGGACTGGGAGTTGACGCCCCACATCGTCCCGGAGAACAGCATGCCGTTCGGCTTCGTGCCCGCCGCGCCGCCCGGCCAGGGGGCGAACGACACGGGGAAACCGGCCTTCGCGATGTTGGAGACCTGCCAGGCGCCCTGGTACCAGAACGCGCTCTTGCCGGCCGAGAAGTCCTGCGGGCCCTGCGCCCACTCGTCGACGCCCAACTCGGTCTTCCAGTCGACGTACCCCGCGCTCTCCAGGGCCTTCAGCTGGTCCAGCGGCTCCTTCCAGTCCGGGGCGAAGGACGCCTTGCCGCCGGTGAAGTCCGCGTCCCACTGCTTGTTCTTCTGGTAGACGGTGGTCGAGCCGCTCGCCTGGAACACCGAACTGCCCGTCCAGGCGGCCTTGTCGGGCAGGGAGATCGGGTCGATGCCCGCCTTCTTCAGCTTGCCGAGGTCGGCGAGGAACGTCGGCCAGTCGGCGGGGGCCTCGGAGATCCCGGCCTTCTTCAGCAGGTTCATGTTGGCGTACAGGCCGATGCCGATCAGCTCCATCGGCATCGCGTACGTCTTGCCGTCGGCTTGCGCGAAGGGCTTCGCGTCGGGGGCGATCCGGCCCGACCAGGACTCCTTGGAGAGGTCGGCGAGGTAGCCGGAGGCGGCCCACTTCTTCATCTTGTCGGTGTCGACCATGATGACGTCGCCGGCCTTGCCGCCGAGCAGCTCGGGCTGGAGCTTCTGCGTGTAGGTGTCGTTCGCGGTGATGTACTCGAAGTCGACCTTGATCTTCGGGTGGGCCTGCTCGAACGCCTTGTTGATCTCGGCGACGTTCGCGGGCTCCGCGCCGCCGCCCTTCCACGCCTCCACGTGCAGGGTCACGGTGCCGTCCGCGGCGGTGTCGTCCCCGCCGTCCCCGCCGCACGCCGCCAGCGACATGGCGAGCGCGGCGACCGTGGTGGCGACCGCGACGTATCTCCCAGAATGCTTCATTGCATACCTCACCCATCGTCGGCGCGCACCGACTTGTCATGTCTGAAGTGATTAGGGGTGGTTGACCGAGTTGCGGCGTGTTACTCGCCGATGGACGGGGACTGTAACGCAAAACTTACGCGACATCTATACGTAACTTTCTGTGGCCGAAGTGTCCCTCTCTGGATGCTGTGTACCGCTTACGCACAAGGGATTCCGCTGGTGTCGGCCGCGCCTTATCGTTACAGTTTCCCGAGAGTTGACACGCGGCCGGACCGGACGAAGGAGTGGACGTGGCAGGGCGGGTGACCATCGCGCGGGTGGCCGAGGAGGCCGGTGTCTCGGCGATGACCGTGTCCAACGTCGTCAACGGCAGGCCGGGGGCCTCGGAGGAGACCAGACGCCGGGTCATGGAGGTCGCCGACCGGCTCGGCTACCGGCCCAACGTCTCCGCCCGCAACCTCAAGGCCGGGCGCAGCGGGCTCATTGGGCTCGTCGCCCTCGACCTCACGAGCCAGTACGGGCTGGAGATCCTGCGCGGCGTCGCCGACGAACTCGCCGACGCGGAACAGGAGTTGCTCGTCAACGCCTCGTACCACGACGCGGTGCGGGAGAAGGACCGCATCGAGTTCCTCGGGCGCGGCCTCGTCGACGGCATCCTCCTCATCGCCCCCGTCCTCGAAGGGGAGACGGTCGACCTGCTGCGCCGCCAGCGCGTCCCCTGCGTGATCATCGACCCCCGCCGGATGGACGTCCCCCTGCCCCGCCTCACCGTGGACAACTACCACGGCATGCGCGCCGGCACCCAGCACCTCATCGACCTCGGCCACACCCGCATCGCCTACCTGCGCGGCGACGAGGACCTGGAGAGCACCACCGTCCGCTTCCAGGGCTACGCGGACGCGATGCGCCTGGCGGGCCTGGAGGTCGACGAACACCTCGTCGCGGCCTGCGACTTCACCTACGCCTGCGGATTCCGCACCACCACCCGCCTCATCACCGACCACGCCCCCACCGCGATCGTCGCCGGCGCCGACCTCCTCGCCCTCGGCGCCATCGACGCGGCCCGCGCCCTCGGCCTCGACGTCCCCTCCGCCTTCTCCGTGGTCGGCTTCGACGACCTCCCCCAGGCCTCCCAGAACTTCCCCGGCCTCACCACCGTCCGCCAGCCCCTCCACGACATGGGCCAGAAGGCCGCCCGCGCCCTCCTCACCCTCATCGACGGCCAGAAACTCCTCATGGAGCACATGGAGGTCGGCACGGAACTCGTCCTGCGCAACTCGACGGCGGCGGCGCCGAGGTAGGGGCGGGTGATCCCGGGGCGTGACAGGGATACGCATCCTTGAGCGCGTAAACAGCCCGATGTGGCGTGTGTCACGTTCCGGGAACCGACTCGGGTCGGCCGGACAGTCCGATGGTATGGAGATGAGTGTGCGCGCCCGGATACGGGCAGGAGATCCCGATACGTTCGGGTCTCTCTTCGACGACTGTGCGCGGGCGGTGTACAACCATGCCTTCCGGCTGACCGGCGACTGGTCGACGGCCGAGGACGTGCTGTCCTTGACCTTCCTGGAGGCCTGGCGGCTGCGGGAGTCGGTGGATCTGGACGGCGGTTCGCTGCGGCCGTGGCTGCTGGGCATCGCGACCAACACCGCGAGGAACACCCGCCGTGCGGCCCGCCGGCACGAGGCGGCAGTCAGCCGCTTGCCGCGTGAGGAGGTGTTCCCGGACTTCGCCGAGGACCTGGTCGGACGCATCGACGACGCGGGCCAGGTCGCGGTGCTACAGGCGGCGCTGTCCCGATTACGCCGCTCGGAGCGGGAGGTGCTCGCGCTGTGCATATGGTCCCAACTGGACTACGCGGCGGCGGCCGAGGCGCTGGGCATCCCGGTGGGCACCGTCCGCTCCCGCCTCTCCCGCGCGCGCAAGAAGCTCCAGAAGTTCGCCGGCGCGGCGGTTCCGCCGGGAAACGGGAACTCGGATCCGGGCCGCGGACAGGTAGAAGGTGGCCGCACTTCTGCGGCCCGGCCGACTCAGGAGGAGACCCGATGAGCCGTAAGCCGTCCCGGCCCAGTGAGGCCGAGCGCGCGGAGATGGCCCGGCTGCTGCCGGTCCCGGCTGACCGGGACCTGCTTCCAGGCCGTCAGCGCCTTCTCAAGGACTACCTGATGACCGAGATCCAGCAGGACACCGCAGCCCCTTCCCCCTCCCGTCGCCCCCGGCGGCGCCTGGCCCTCGTCGCCGTCCCTCTGGCGGCCGGTGCGGTGGCGGTGGCGGTGGCCATCGGTGGGCTGCCCGGCCAGGAGAACACACCTGCCGCCGGCCGTGAAACCGGCTCTTCCGGCCCCGCTGCGCCCACGTCGGGCGAGGCAGTGCAGCTGCTGAACCGGATCGCCACCGTCGCGGCGGGCAAGCCCATCTCCACGGTCCGCGACGACCAGTACGTCTACATCAAGTCTTTGGAGACGTACGTGACCACCTCGGACGACGATCCCGTCGGCGCCCACAGCACCCCGGAAAAGCCCCACATGCGAGAGGTCTGGCTGTCGGTGGACGGCTCCCGCCCCGGACTGCTGCGAGGGAACGGCCTTCTCCCCGGCACCAACCCCACCCTGGATCCCGACCCCAACCCCAAGCTGAACAGCCCGACCTACCGCTACCTGGAATCCCTGCCCACCGACCCCGATCTGCTGCTGAAGAAGATCTACGAGGAAACCAAGGGCCACGGTCCCAGCCCCGACGAGGAGGCGTTCGTCACCATCGGCGACGCACTGGGCGAGCAGATGGCCCCGCCGAAAGTCAGCGCCGCCCTCTACCAGGCCGCCGCGCGGATTCCCGGCGTGACCGTCGTCAAGGACGCGGTCGACGCTGTGGGCCGTCATGGCGTCGCCGTGGCTTTCCTGGGGGCCGGCAACATACGCACCGAATGGATCTTCGACAAGAAGACCCTGGTCATGCTGGGCGAGCGCAGTGTGACGATCAAGAACGTTCCCGGGGACAAGGCCGGAGAGATGGACGGCGCCACCGCCATCCTGGAGCGCGCGATCGTCGACGAGGTCGGCCAGGCCCCGGCCACTGCTGCCAACTGAACCGTCCGGGTCCGGGGCCGGCCGGCTTGCCGGTCCCGGACCCGCTGGGGTTCCGCGCACCGCCTGTGGCTGGTGCGTGAAACGGATGCGGCCCCGACGCCATCAGCGTCTCCCCGCCGGCTCGCACGTCCGCCACTGCCACAACGCCGTCAACCCCCTCCACGCATCCGTGTACTTCGCGCCGGAACCGCAGGACGAACTCGTGGCACTCGGGCTGGAGCGCGGAGCCATGGTCTACCTCGCGAGCCGCGCGGCACCGCTCGGGGCCGTCGACGCGGGCACGGTCACAGCGACGTTCTACAACTTCAACCACGAGCATGTGCGGCGGCACATCCCCTCCGCATGGACCATCGCCACACCGGAGGAGGTGCTCACGGCACGGCTGCGCGGCGCGGACCGGACGCTGAGGCGGTTGCTCGGATAGGAGGCCGTCACGTCCGCGGAAATGACCGAGGCGGCCGAACTGGCGCTGCGCGCCACCGAAGCCTGCCGCCGGGAGGTACGGCCGCTGTACGCCGCCAACGCCGGCCTCCCCGTACCCGAGGAACCACACCCGGCCCTGTGGCACGCCGCGACACTGCTTCGCGAACACCGAGGTGACGGTCACGTCGCCGCCCTGGCGATCGCGGGCCTGTCCGGCATCGAGGCGCTGGTCCTGCACAACGCCACCGGCACGGCACCGACGTCGGCACTGTTCATGAGGACGCGCGGATGGTCCGCGCAGCAATGGGACACCGCCCGGGACCAGTTGCGCGAGCGCGGCCTGCTGGACGAGGCGGGCAACCTCACGCAGATCGGCACGGCCCTGCGCGGCGAGACCGAGGTGCTCACCGACCTCCTCGACGCCGCCCCGTACGACCACCTCGGCCCGTCCGCCACCGCACGCCTCACCGAACTGGCCGGCGGCTTCTCCGAAACCCTCAGAGCAGCGGGCGCCTTCCCTGCGGTCCACTTCGGCAAGGTCTGAGGAGCGGGGCCCGGCGCCCGCGCAGTCGCCACGGTCAGGTGATGCTGCGACGGCTGGGCGGGTGCCGGCGAATCACGCGGCGCTCCTCACCCTGGCCCCCCGCCACCCCCACCACCCCACGACATACAGCCCCAGCACCCCGATCAACGCCGCCCCCGCCCCCTTCGCCGCGTCCGACAGCACCCCCTCGATCACGTCCCGCATCGACATCCCGGCCTCCGGCAGCCACCACCACGCGTGGACGACGGCCCCGACAGCCGTGACCCCGGCGACGGCGAACAGAGCGCCGCGACGCCCCCCGCTGATGCCGATGGCGGGGAACGCCGCACGCCTGCGCCACACGTGCACCCCGATCGCGGCCAGCCCCCCGACCGTGCTCACGTGCTGGAGGGCCCGCGCCCAGGTGAGGCCGCCAAGCAGGGGGGAGGTGAGCCAGGGGACGTGGGTGACGACGAAGCCGTCGTGGTGGGTGAAGGAGTCCCAGGCCAGGTGGGTGGCGATGCCGATCAGGGCGGAGAGGACGATCCATGCGGCTCGGCGTGCCGTCCGTTCCCCAGGTGAGGGGGCGGGCAGGGGGAGCAGGGACGCCAGTGGGCGGTGGGCGGCCCTCGCCAGGAGGCACAGGGCGAGTGTGTACGGCAGGGAGACGGTGACGGCGCCCGGGACGCCGTGCGTGGTCGTGGCGTTGAGGAACGGCTCGTACCAGGACCCCGCGCTGAGCGGCAGGCCCAGGACGCCGACGAAGTACGGCATGTCCGGGGCGACGGCACCGGCGACCAGGGCGACCCGGTCGAACGGGGGCCGCAGCAGGGGGAGTACGGCGGCGGGGTGGGACAGCGTGAAGGGCATGGGCATCCTCTCGGCGGACCCGGTAGTCCGTCGAACGGAATGCTACGTCAAACGGACTATGGGGATGGTGTCGGACCGTCGAAGCGTGAGCGCCGGGCTGGCGAGAGGTGAGCGGGGGTACCGCAGAGGTGCGAGCGGCGAGTCGCCGAGGGGTGAGCGCGGTGCCACCGAGGCTTGAGTGCCGGTCCGCCGAGGCGCGAGCGGCGCCCGCCTCACCCCACGTCAAGCTGAAGCGCCCCTCGCCTCGACCCACGTGAATCCCAAACGCGAACCCCGCCCCGCCTCACGTCAGCCCGAGGTGCACCCTTCACCTCGCCCCGCGTCAATCCCAAGCGCGAACCCCGCCCTGACCCACGTCAATCCCGAGCGCGACCCCTCACCCCACTCCACGTCAATTCCGGGCGCGACGCCTCACCCTGCCTCACGTCGATCCGAAGCGCACCCCTCACCCCGCCTCACGTCAACCCGAGGTGCACCCCTCACCCCACTCCACGTCAATCCCGGGCGTGCCCCCACCCCACCTCACGTCAACGTATACGCATGCGCCACCAACAACGGCGACGCCAACGCCATCGCCCCCAGCACCCGCCCCGACCTGTCCCGCAGCGCCAGCAACCCCCCGGCCACCACCAGCACCACCACCGGCCAGCACCCGTAATCCGTACTGACCCACGGCACGACATGCGCGTCGACAGCGGCCCGAGGGACCAGCACCAGCGCGATCACCGCCCCGGCCACCTCGGACCGCCCCGCCGCGAGGCTCTCCGTGCGTCGGTCCGGCGGGCACGCGAGCACGACGGCCGCCGTCAGGAGCGCGGCACCCGGCGTGACGAAGGGGTCGTCGAACACGGGCCCGCTGACCGACAGGCCCGCGCCGAAGGTGAGGAGTCCGACGGCCGTGCAGGGCACCCCGAACCGCCACCGCCCGCTCAACGCCGAGGCCGCTCCGACGAGCACCGCGAGCGACGAGGCGAGCAGGACGCCCTGGATCCCTGAGAGGTCGCCGCGGAGCTGGAGCCAGGCTGGGGTGGGGGAGATGGCGAGGGCGATGTACCAGCGCAGGAGGTGCAGTCCGCAGGACACCGCGGCGGCGGCCAGCGCGAAGGGGTGGGCCAGGGAGAGGAGGCGTGCGGCGGGGGTGGAGGAGCCGAGGCCCGTCCGGGTGCGCGCCGCGTGCGCCGCGAGCGCGGCGGCCTCCCGCA